>CAIPUP010000324.1 GCA_903868285.1 uncultured beta proteobacterium | reverse complement strand
GCGGCGCGAAGCACTGCTGCAACAGCACTTCGCAGGCCGGGCGCTTGTCCTTGCCCTCGATGTCACCGACGCTGCCGCCACGCGCGCTGCGGCACAACAACTGCAACAAGACTGGCAGGGCATCGATGTCGTCATGGCCTTGGCGGGCGACTATCTGCCGATGTCGGTGCAGGCGCTCGATCTGCCACGGGCGCAGCAGATTGTCGCGGTCAATCTGCAAGGCGTACTCAACCTGCTGGCGGCAGTGAAAGACGATCTACTGACACAAGGCAGCGGACACTTCAGCATCGTGGCCAGTGTGGCCGGTTACGGTGGCCTGCCCAACAGCCTGGCCTATGGTGCTAGCAAGGCCGGGGCTATCAATCTGGCGCAGTCGCTATGGCTGGAGCTGCGCGCTGCCGGCATCGGCGTCAGCGTCATCAACCCCGGCTTTGTAGCGACGCCGCTGACTGCCGGCAATACCTTTCCCATGCCGTTCCTGATTTCCACCGAGCAGGCGGTGCAACAAATACTGCGTGGTCTGGCGCGCGGCGAATTCGAGATACATTTCCCCAAGACCTTCTCGCGTCTGCTCAAGCTCATCAACCTGCTGCCGCATCGCTGGTACTTTGCCGTGGTTCGGCGCATCACCGGTGTCTGATAACGATGACGACGAACATCCCGCAACCGAACACCCTGACACCCATCATCGACTGGTTTGAAACGCTCACCCCGGAGCGCCTGGCCGAAGCCAATCGTATCTATACCGAGGATGCCTGGTTCAAGGACCCGTTCAACGAGGTGCGCGGCATCGGCGCCATACGCCAGGTGTTTGCGCATATGTATCAGCAAGTTGAGCAACCGCGCTTTGCGGTGAGCGCGCAATTCCTCGACGGCCGCAACGCCATGCTGGTATGGCGCTTCAGCTTTCGCAACCAGGGCGCGGGGCCGCAGTCGGCACTGACGGTGATTCATGGCAGCAGCCAGTTGCAGCTGGCCGAAGATGGCCGCATCGCCTGGCATCGCGACTACTGGGATACCGGCGAAGAGCTTTACGCCAAGCTGCCGCTACTGGGCGTGTTGATTCGCTGGCTGCAGCGCAAGCTGCGTGCGCCGCAGTGACCCGCTACCGCAGCGAACGCAGCGCAAAGAACGCGAAGAACCCGAACAGAAAACTAGAACGGCGCCTTGACCAACTTGGCGCACCAACCCGTGGCAGTTTTCTGCACCCGGCCCGCCTTGAACTTCAGCACCTGCACGAACTCGCCGTTATCGCGATTGAGCGTGAACTCCTCGGCCACCACGGTATCGCCATAGCGTTCGAATAGCGCCGGACGCGAGACATGCACTACCCGCCCTTCCTCGACCAGCGTGCCCTTGCGTGACTCCGACAGGGCGTACTCGCCCTGATACCAGCCACTGCGCTGCTTGAAATCCAGACCCGCCGCCACGGTGACAGTTTTCTTTTCTGGCGGGCTATCGAGACCCCGCGTGGGTTTTAACTGCACCAACTCGCACACCAGCAGAATCTGGCTGCTGTCACTGCTGCCGGCACCACCAGCCAGTCGGGCGTTGCCCTCCTCGCGATCAGAGCCCGCAGACCACCAGCCCAAGCCCACGCCGCTGACGTACAGCACCAACAAGGCCAGCAGCAGACCCAACCACCAAAACTTTTTTGAGTTCACCATCATCATCCTGTCTGATTACAGCGGCCGCACCATGAGCTTGCGAAAACGTACGGTACCACCCGCCGATTGCAACGAGATGCGACCGCTGCGACGCTTGCCATCCACCACATCCACGGTTTGCATGCCGTTGAAACTCACCGTGAGGCGCGCACCGCGTGCCACCACTTCCAGCGTGTTCCAGCGATTGGCGGCCTGCGGATAAGGTTTGGCCACGCGTGCGATATCGACAATCGCGCCGGTGCGGTAGCTGGGATCGGGACGCTTGTCGAAAATGTTCACCTCATAGGCAGTGGACGTGCCGACCTGGGTCGGGTTCTCGCAACGAATGAAAATGCCGCTGTTGGCCTCGGCATCGGCCCAGAACTCGGCCCGCAATTCGAAGTCGGCATAGTTATCGGGCGAAGTGAGAAAACCTGCCTTGCCGTCCTTGCCCTGAAGGCTGCCATCCACCACACTCCAGTTGCCCGCGCCCTGATGAATCCAGCCCCCGGGAACGCGTGTGCCATCGATGAGTGTGATCCAGCCACCGTTATTGCCCATGGCGGCACAACCGGCCAATGCATCGAGCAAGGCCATCGCGCCGATGGCACTGCCGCCTGCCAATAGATGTCTACGTGTCAGCATTTTTCTCCCCCGCCCTGATCGATCACGAATCACCCACGATGAATGTCTGCAACCAGCGCGCATTCTTGCGTGAATTGCCCTGTCGTGCGCGGGGATTCGGGACGACAAGGCCAGGACCGAGGGGGTCGAATAAATTATTCTTAATAATTAGGTACTTGCGAGATACACCTGATGCGATTTATCTTCTGCGGCCCGATCGCTTTGGCGCATTTGCCGTACCGCATTTACGCCCGCTTGCACAGCACGAGCCATCGCATGCAGTCAGTTACGGGCCGCGGTATCTGCCGCGTCAAACGACATGCAAACGCAGAAAATCCTGATCACCAGCCAGAAAGGCGGGGTCGGCAAGAGCTCCATCGCCGCCAACCTCGCCGCCGCCTATGCGGTGCAACACCAGCGTCGCACCGTATTGCTGGACCTTGATCATCAAGGCACCTCCAGCAAATGGATACAGGACGGCCAATTGGCCCACCGCCCGGGCCTGCTGCGCGCCATGCCGATCGAAGTGCCGAACGACAAGGGCGCGGGGGTGGCTACGCTGCATGCCAAGGACGGCCTGCGACGCGCCGGGCGTGATGCCGAAGCGGTCATCGCCGACCTGACCTGGAACGATGTGCTGCACAAGGAATTCCTGTTCGACTTCGAACTGGTGCTGGTGCCGACTTCGCTGTCGCCGATCGAGCTGGCCAGTTCGCTGGAATTCATTTCGCGCTTTCGCAGCATCTTCAATGCCTCGGACCGCCCTGCGCCCGAACTGGTGATCGTGCCCAGCCGGGTGCAGAACGAAAACGAATATCTCGAAGTCATGGGCCGCATGGACTTCCCGGTGGCGTTTCATCTGGCGCCGCCCATCCCCTACTCCAGCCTGGCACAAGAGAGCTACCGGCGCGAGTTCTTCTTGCACTCGCAGGACGAAACGCTGCGTCACGCCTTCGTGCGCTTTAGCAATGCCATCGAACGCTTTGCCAGCCTGCGCCAGCGCAAGGCCGAGAGCCGCGCCCTGACCATCAGCCATCGCGTCAGCACCGAAGCCGGCTTACTGCGTGAATTCGTTGCGGCACGCGCCGCCCGCAGTGCGCCCACGGCGCTCAACCCGGCGCTCAACCCGGCGCTCAACCCAGTGGCGCTGTCGGATCAAGTTGCACCTGGCGAGGGATTGCGCGTCAACGGCGCGGGCGGACGCCCGATCGCAGCATCGCTAGTGCGGGCCAGGGTGAATGTCGGTACGGCGGCCAGCCTGGCCAGCGCCGCCAGTGCCACCAGTGCCGCCAATGCCAAAGCAGCATCGCAGCCCAGCAAGCTGTTTGCATTTTTGCGCCGCGGCTAAGACTGGCGTTTGCCACGCACCCCATTTCAGGACTACGCACCATGGACACCATACGCAGCTTCATCCCCGGCAAGGGCTGGACGGAATCCGCAGCCGAATCTGCCGTTCATCCGAACAACGTCACAGCCAGCGCCCCTACCAACGACCCGGCGGTGTTCCGCTCGCATTTCCGTGCCGATGGCCGGCGCCTGGCCTTGCAACCTATGCCCCAAGCCGACATCAGCGATAACGCGCAGTTCGCAACACGCGAACAAGAACAACAAGAGCAATCACACGCGGCAGGCACAGCATCCGTGGCGCAGGACAGCGCGGCTCAGACCATGCTGGATATTGGTGAATCGATTGAACACATCCTGCAAGCGCTCTCGCAAGAGCGCGATGCCGCTGCGCGATTGGGTGATGTGGTGGAAAACCTGCGGGTGATTTCTCAGCGCCTGGAAGAACAACAGCTGCTCGAGCAGCGCCTGCAAGAAGTGAAAGAAGACATTCGCCTGGCGAAGGCGGAAATTCCGGTGCTGCTGGCCGAGGCACGACGCTCGGATCTCGATCTGATCGAGTCGGCGCATCTGCGCATGCGGGTGATCGAAGAGCTGGCCACCAAAATGACCGGTGCGATCGGTCAGGCATGAAGCAGGCGCACCAGCGCATCCGCAATCTGCTGCGCCTGCTGTGGCTATTGCTGGCGCACTGGTATGCACTATTCGCCGCAGTGGGCCTGGTCTGCCTGCGGGAAGGCGGGGTGATCTGGGTCAGCCAACTGCCTTGGCAGGACTTTCCAATCAGCAGCCTCACTGGCCTGATGGAATCGGGCCCACGCGCCGACTATGTACTGCTGAGCGTGCTGTTTACGCTGCTACTGGCCAGCGCCGGCTTGTTGTGCTGGACGCTGGCACTGTTGGGTGAACTGGCGCTGGCACAGCACCGTCGAACCCGTGCCGCGCGCGAGCGCGCAGCGGCACGCAAAGCCTCACAACAGCAAACAACCACCCCCACCCACAACGCCGACCCGGCCGAACAGCTGCTGCAGCGCCGGGATGATCTGCGCCTGCTGATGAAAGACCTGCAAGGCAAGCTGGCGCAGCTGTAAGCCGCTCGCAGAGGGCAGCAGCGGGTAGTCGGCGATCATTCGACGCGGATATTTCCAGCCTTGATCACCGGCGTCCAGGTGCGGATTTCTTTCTGGATGAACTCCAGGAATTTGTCGGAACCCAGGGTCAACGGCGACAGACCCACCGCCGGTTCAGCCAGCCGCGCCTGCATTTCCGGCGCATTCAGAATGCCCAGGATTTCTTTTTCCAGGCGCGCAGTGATGGCCTTGGGCGTGGCAGCAGGTGCCGAAATCCCAACCCACGATACCGCTGCCACCTTGGGCACGATTTCGTCCAGCGTCGGCACATCCGCATAGATAGGAACACGCTTTTCGCTGGTCACTGCCAACACGCGAACCTTGCCGGCGCGCACCAGTTCCGCCGCACTGGCGGTCAGCACCATATCCAGCCGTCCACCCAGAAGATCGGTAATCGCCGGGGCAGGCCCTTTGTAAGGCACATGCACCATGTTCAGGTTCAGCGTCTGCTTGAGCAATTCCGCAGCAAGAAAACCAGAGGTGCCGACACCGGCCGAGGCGTAGTTGATGCTGCCGGGCTTGGCGCGAACCAGCGCCAGGAATTCCTGAATGGTTTTGGTCGGGAAATCCGGACGCACAATGATGTATTGCGGATAGACGCCGATCAACGCGATGTGCGAGAAATCCTTGATCGGGTCGTAGCCGATCTTGCTGTACATCAAGGGACCGGGCGCGATAGACGAGTTGTACGAAGCGAGCAGGGTGTAACCATCCGGCGCCGCTTTGGCCACGACGTCGGTACCCAGCGTGGAGCCTCCACCCGGGCGGTTCTCGATCACGACAGGTTGTTTGAGCGCAAGGCTCAAACGCTCGATCAGCAGACGCAGACCGATCTCACTGCCAGTACCTGCCGCAAACGGCACCACCAGCTTGATAGGCTGCGAGGGATAAGTCTGGGCCGATAGGGTCATAGCCGTCAGTAAACCAGCCAGACCAGCCAGGCAAAACAGCAGCGGTTGCAATAGCATTTTCAATTTCATCTTGATCTCCTCAGCGCACACCAATGGATTCGTTCTTGCAGCGGACCAGAAAATTCTCGCGTTCGGTACCGGTGAGTTTTTGCTTCTTCGCAGCCGCCTCGCAGGCACTGCGAGCCTGCGCTTCGCAGGCCTCGAGAAACTGCGCCCGCGCCGCCCCAGTCAGGCCACGCTGATCCGCCATCTGCAGGCATGAGGTTACCGCCTGCGCCTCAAGACCCAGCATCGATACCGCGACAACAATCAACCAGCGTTTCATCATCATTTCCTTGAACAAGGCGAGACCGCGGCAGCCGCCCGCCGGGGAGAAAACCCCAGGATAAAACCCAAGGGTAGCATCGTACAGACACGTACCCGCATGATCTTCTTCGTGCAACTCAGCATACGCCAGCCCAGTTGGTCGACTCGGTCTTGGTCTGCCCCGACGCGCGCGGAAATTCAAAAAAGAACATTTCCAGCAAAGGAGGCATCAACTGCGTGAGCTTGCTGCAATTGCCCCGACTCTTGAGCCGCCCTTCATAGACTTTCTTCAGGCTGCTGCCATCGGGAATGGCGATATCGATATTCACGTAGCGGGTAAACAAGGTACTGGTGACCACGGTTGATCCAAAGGCGGGCGAACCACCGATGGGCATGGGATAGCTGTTGGAAAATATCGGTGAAAACCGATAGTGGATGCCACCGGCATAGCCACCCGGATAGGGCGAGGCGCCAAACTGCGGTGACGGCAAGACACTGGTCTGCTGCGTGCCACTATCGATACCGTAATCAAAGAACACCACCAGATCAGGCTGACCCGCCCCTTCATGCAGTCGATAGCCTTGGGCCCGGAATTGCTGCTCGAGCAGGGTCTTGAAGGCCTTGAACTCCAGTGAATCCTTTTGCGACTCTTTCCAGGGCATGACGGCGATGGCCTTGTCGCGCGAGAAATCGGTCATCTCATGAAAGACCGAGATATCGGCCGAAATGCGCGCCGCACCGGCGGTGGTGGCGCAGCCCGACAGCAGCAGGCCAAGCGCAACGACCAGACCAACACAGCGCATCAGGGTGGATAGACATGACATGACTCAGCCACCTTCCAGTAAATCAGTTATTTGAATCGGGTACCGGAGTATGCGATCAAAACCACTGGCCTTGGCGGGGCGATGGCGGAAGCGGTCTCTGAACAGAGCGGTGTACTGCCTTGGTACGCGTCGAGTTTCGTTGGGTCTTCCTGACCTTTGCATTCCTGCCAGTTCATAGGGAAATCTGACTGTTTTTTGTCGCGAAATATTGTTATTGCGCCACAAAAACCAGTTTTCGCGCCATAAAACAACCACGAGCAGATTTTTGTGTCGCATAATCGCAATAAGCGCCAAATAACATTTAATATGTCGTATATATCGTGATTTGCGCCATATAAAACGATGCCCAAAAAAGTCCCCGAGCAAGACCTGATCGCTATCGAGCGGGAGCTCGAGGCCTTTCCCGGTGGGGTAGCCATCGCCGAACTGGATACGGCACTCGCTGCGTCAGGGCTTGTGATCCCCCGCCGGTCGCTGCAGCGCCGGCTCATGCAGCTCGTCAAAGACAGTCGCATTGCTGCCATCGGAGCGCTCAAAGGCAGGGTTTATCGCCCCATCGCGACCACGCCCACGGTCATTGAAGATGCCTCGCCCATCCCCCTCTCCGAGCTCGGCCGCGAGGTACGCAATGCCGTGGTGCGCCCCATCCAGAATCGTGAGCCGGTCGGTTATCGGCGCGAATTTCTACTCTCCTATCCGCACGCCGGCCCCTATCTCGATCAAGCCACGCGCGATCACCTGCATCGCATTGGCCGAGCCCATCAAGGCGATTTGCCGGCCGGCACACTTGCCCGTCAGTTGCTTGGACGGTTGTTGATCGACCTGTCCTGGGCATCGAGCCACCTCGAGGGCAATACCTACTCTTTGCTGGAAACCGAGCGCCTGATCACTTTCGGCCAAGCGGCCGAAGGGAAAAATACCTTTGAAACCCAGATGATCCTGAACCACAAGCAGGCCATCGAGTTTCTGGTCGAGTCGGGCACGGAACTGGGTTTCGACGCCTATTCGATGCTCAACCTGCATGCCTTGCTCAGTGACAACCTGCTCGCCAACCCCGCCGCTGGAGGCCGCATCCGCCAGATACCGGTAGGGATCGGCCGTTCCGTCTACACCCCGCTGGCCACTCCGCAATTGCTGGAAGAATACTTTCAGTGTTGCCTCACCATCGCCTCTGGCATCGACGATCCCTTCGAGCAATCCTTCTTCGCCCTGGTGCATTTGTCGTATCTGCAAGCCTTTGAGGACGTCAACAAACGGGTGGCCCGCTTGGCCGCCAACATTCCGCTGATCAAACACAATCTTTGCCCGCTGTCGTTCATCGACGTGCCAACCCAGACCTATGTGGAAGGCTTGCTCGGGGTGTATGAACTCAATCGCATCGAGCTGCTGCGCGACATTTATGTGTGGGGTTACGAGCGTTCCGTCAAACGCTACCTCTCTCAGCGCGAAGAACTGGGCGAGCCCGACCCGTTCCGACTGCGCTACCGCGCCGCATTGCAGGAAGTGGTCAGCGCCGTGGTTCGGCAAGCGTCATCGAACAGCGTGCCATTCGTGCAGGCATGGGCGATCAAACACCTGCCCGAATCCGACCGACAGCGCTTTGCCGATCTCGTCCAAACCGAGCTGGACAGCCTGCACGCAGGCAACTTTGCCCGCTATCGAATTCGTCCCTCGGAATTCACCGCATGGCAGGAGAAGAAAGACGGGCATGGCTGAACGCTGTGACGTAACGGAAAACTCGAAACTTTCCAACTAGGGCGCGCGGCAGGTTCTATTTCCGCTTCGACGGAATACCCAACCGCACGCATAGACCCGATAAAGGAAACGAGATTTGGTCTCGGCGCGAGTGCTGCGCGGCCTGTAAGCCCTAACCGTAAATCTGCTTGTAGGCCTGTCTCACAAATTGAAGAAGGGCAACATTGTTCTCTTGGATGCTGTTGCGAATCTCCTCCGGGTCGATAGCCATTACTTTCTTCAAGCGCCTCAGAACGTCGGGGTGTTCCCAGTTCCAAGTTGGCGACCCAATAACGTCCATCAGCGCCACTATTCTGTCGAAATGCTGTGTAAGCACAACAACCG
>CAIPUP010000323.1 GCA_903868285.1 uncultured beta proteobacterium | reverse complement strand
TGGCCATCGACTATGCGCCGGGGGCTGTCGAGCTGGCGCGACCGGTGCTGGGCCCGCATGCCGCTTGCCTGCGCCAGGCCGATTTCTTCGACTTCGCTGAGGCCATCGATGCACAGGGCCGCCCAGGCTTCGAGCTGCAGTTCGAACGTGCGCTGCTATGCGCCTTGCCGCGCCAGGAATGGCCACGCTGGGCAACACGCAGCGCCGAACTGGTACGCAGCGCTGGCGTGCTGGCAGGGTTGTTTTATATCGATGACAACCTGCGCGGACCACCATTTGGCATTGACCGCGTCTTGCTTCATGCGCTGCTCGATCCACACTTCCTGCTGGAACAATCCATACCGCTGCAGGCGCAGGAATCGCCAGCGGTTTTCAAGGGCAAGGAACACTGGATGGTGTGGCGTCGCCGCTGAAGGCCGGTTTCAGGCCGGCTGCTGCGCTACAAACCAGTCGTGGATCTGGCTACCGTTCATGAAACACACCTCGGGCCGCGCACGCAGGTAATCCACCATGCTGTGCAAGGTGCCGATGCGATGCGGCACACCCATCAGATGCGGATGCAGACCGATCGGCAGGATGCGCACCTGTGACTGCGCCCGGGTTTCGCGCGCAAAGCACTCCACCGTGGCCATCAGCCGCTTGAGCATTTCGTCCGAGCTGTGTTTTTCGATGGCATGCACGATGGAATCATTGAGTTCCAGGTTGTAGGGCATGGCCAGCAGCGGGCCGTTATTGGTATGCATCCACACCGGAATGTCTTCCATCACCCAGTCGCAGACATATTCCACACCACAGGCCTTGAGCATCTCGGGTGTGTCCCAGGTCTCGCGCAGGCCGGGTGACAGCCAGCCACGCGGGCGCACACCGGTGAAGCCGGCGATCTTGTCCAGCACCGCCTGCAACAGCACTGCCTCATCGCCAGCATGATTGATCGACTTCTGATGCATGCCATGGCCGATGAATTCCCACCCGGCATCGCGCATGGCTTCGGCAGCCTGCGGATAGGCATCGATCACACCGGCATTGAAGCTGGTGGACACCGGCAACTGATGCTGCTGAAACAATTCCAGCATGCGTGGCAAGCCGCAGCGCATGCCGTAATCGGCCCAGCTGAAATTGGGAATATCGGGCACCGTCTCCTTGCCATGCGGCGGTGTGATGATGGTGCGCGGCATCGGCTCCTCGATGCGCCAGTGTTCGACGTTGACCACCCAGTGCACGATGATGGACTTGCCCTCCGGGCCTTGCAGCCGTGGCCGGCTGGTGGAGAACTGATAGGGAATACGGGGATTGGCCATGGTGAGTTCCGAAGGTGGTTAAGACAACATCGACTGGGAAAAATCTGTCGCGGGGCGGCTAAAGGTCAGCGACTCAGCGGGTACTCCCCGGCGCAATCATGCAATGCTTTTCCAGGCCGCCTCCAGTTGCGTATCCAGCGTTGCCAGCGGCAAGTTCTGGTCCAACGCCAGCCAGAGGTAACTGGCATCGTACGGGGTGAGGCGATGCTGCAAGGCCAGACGAACCACGGCATCGAAATCCACACCGTGCAAGTCCAGGGCCAGGGCGCGCAGCCACTGCCACTGCCGTTGCAGCAAGCCCACATCCTTTGGGTAGCGACGACATTTCTTGGCATAGATGCTGGCCAGCTCGAACGGCAATAGCGCCGGCGCGATCAAGCGCGTGTCGCGCAGCTTCTCCTGCATCAAGGCACCAGCGGGCTCGGCAAACAGCACCGCAGCCAGTGCCGAGGCGTCCACCACCACGCTGGCCGGGCCGGGAACAACAGCGCTAGCGACGATCACGGTCCTCGCGGATCATCGC
>CAIPUP010000322.1 GCA_903868285.1 uncultured beta proteobacterium | reverse complement strand
GGGCAGCAATTGGAGTGAGTGGGATGTGGCCATGGACCGGCCGATCCGCAGCCACAGCAAGGCCGAGCTGGATGCGCGCATTGGCAAGCAGGGTGTGGTCGGGGCCGAGTTCGCCCTGGGCGATGCCATGCATGAGTCGGGTCGTGCCTTGCTTCGCAGCTGGATGGGCCTATTGCGCGAGCAGGCACAGCGCAGCGAGTGGCAGGCACAGGAGGCGCTGCTGCAGCGTCAGCGCGATCTGGTGGCGCGGCGGGTGCGCGCCGGCGATGCGCCGCGCATGGAGCTGTCTCTGGCCGAGGCGGCGCTGGCACAAGTCGAGGCGCAGCGTCAGCAGATGCAGGGCCGGCTGCTGGCGGCGCAGGCCGAGTTTGTTCGCCTGTTCCCTGGCGTGAGCTTGCCAGCCGAGAGTGCGGCGCAGCCGCTGCCGCAAGCCCCGACCCAGCCGCTGGTCTATTGGCGCGAACGCATCCTGGCGCACAACCATGAACTGGCGCTGGTACGCAGCGAGGCGCAGCGCATGCGTTTGCTGGCCTCGCGCGCCGAGGCCGATCGCCTGGGCGACCCGAGTGTTGGTATGCGGGTGGCTTCGGAGCGTGGCGGCATCGAGCGTATTGGCGGGCTGTATGTGTCGATTCCGTTGCCGGGCGAGGCTCGCCGTGCTGCCGCCGATAGCAGTAGCGCGCAGGCTGATGCCGCCTTGCAGCGCGAGGCGGTGGTGCTGCGTCGGCTGGAGGCGGAGATTGCCGCTGGCGTAGAGCGTGCCGCAGGCAGCTTTCTGGCCTGGCAGCGCGCCGCTGCGGCCGCAGAGGGCTTGCTGGCACATGCCACGCTGATGGAGCGTGCCTATGCCTTGGGCGAGTCGGCGTTGCCCGAGGTGCTCAACGCCCGGCGTGTGGCGCGTGAAGCGGCGCTGGGTGCTGCGCTGGCACGCCTGGAGACGCTCGAGACGCGCTATCGGCTGCTGCTCGATGCGCATCTGCTGTGGCCGCTGGATGATGACTGAGAGGGCTCAGGCCGGGAAATGCATGCGCAGCCAGCCCGCCAGGGTGTCCTGCACCCGGGCATTGCGCTCGCCCAGCATGAAGTGATCGACGCCGGTGAACAGATGCAGCTCGGCCGGTGGATGCGCGATCTGGAACATGGCGATTGATTCCGAGGTCGGCGTCACTGAATCGACTGAGGCATGCAGGAACAGCACCGGCCGTGGCGCGATGGCCGGAATGACATCGTCCGGACGAAAGTCGTAAATGCTCTGCGCGGTATCGATCGGAAATTCCATCAGCGCGTTCTCCGGCAGGCCGATGCGCAGATGCGGCGGGATGGGCACGATGTCAAAGCGATGCACCTTGAGCATTTCGCCACGCGCTTTCATGGCCTTGCCCTGTTCCAGCAGGGCAAGGAATTTCTCCCACGCGCCCGGGCCAGGGTGCTGGCCTCGCAGCTTGCGGGCGCCATTGCCCCAGCCACCGGCCGCCACCACCGCCTTGATGCGGGCATCGACGCCGGTGGTGTAGAGCGCCACGGCGGCGCCGAAGCTGGTACCCGAGACCGCGATACGCGAGGCATCGACATCCTCGCGCTGCGACAGCCAGTCGATGGCGGCGCGCGTCGCCGCCACCTGATCGAGGCACAGCACATGGCCGGGTGTGCCGCCTGACTGTCCGCAACCGGGCATATCAAAGCTCAGCGCAACATAGCCCCATTGCGCATACAGCGACGCTGGTACGGTGACATTGGGTGCCTGACGGGTCGAGCCAAAGCCATGCAGCACGATGATGGCCGGTCGACGTTGCGGCGAAGCGCCGGCCTCGGTGGCCGGCAGTCGCAGCGTGGCCGCCAGTTGCGGATGATCGCTGCCGGCCGGAATCGACAATTCGTGTTCGGTGATGCCTTGCTTGCTCATGCGTGGGGGTCCTGGTGTTTAAATTTTTGGCGGCAGATTTTGGCATGCGTGAGGCGGGTATATTCGCGCCGGCCCAAGCTCAGTCACGACCGCATTTCACGACAGCGCGTTACGAGGTCCAGTCACGAGGAGAACACAGCATGTTGGCAAGGCAATGCAGTTTGGTAGGGATGGCGATGTTGTTGCGCGGGCTGATGTCCCTGGGCGCGCTCATCAGCCTGGGATTCTTCAGTGTTGCGGTGTCGGCGCAGAGCTGGCCGGCGCGGCCGATTCAGTTGTTACAGCCGCTGGGTGTCGGTTCGCCTGGCGACATCGTGTCGCGTGCCATCGCGCAGTCGCTCAGCCAGAGCTTCGGTCAGCCGATGGTGGTGGAGAACAAGGTCGGTGCCAACGGCATCCTCGGCATGGAGGCCTGTGCCCGTGCGCCGGCGGATGGCTACACCGTGTGCGTGCCCAGCTTCAGCCAGATGACCATGAACCCGGTGCTGTACTCCAAGCTGCCGTATGACCCGCTCAAGGACTTCGCGCCGGTGGTGCTGATCGGTGCCATCAATTCCTCGATCGTGGTGCATGTATCAGTGCCGGTGAACAGCGTGCGCGAGCTGATCGACTACGCCAAGACCCGTCCGGGTGCGCTCAATTGGGGCTCCTGGGGTGTGGGCAGCTTCCCGCATCTGTACATGGCCTGGCTGCAGAGTGTCAGCGCTACTTCCTACACCCATGTGCCGTACAAGAGCATTGGTCAGGCGGTGGGGGCGGTGGCGGCAGGCGAAGTGCAGGTGCTGCTGAATACTCCGGGGCTGATGGCACCGCTGGTGAAGGCGGGCAAAATCCGCGCGCTGGCCGTGGTCGGGCATCGACGCTCACCGCATATGGATGTCCCCACTTTGAAGGAAGCCGGTTTTGAGCCACCCATCATCAGCTGGGTCGGCGTGACCCTGCCGGTGGGTACGCCGCGCGAGGTCGTCATGCGCTACAACGGTGAGATCAACAAGCTGCTGGCAGACACGAAATTTGTCGAGCGGGTGCTCTGGCCGGTATCAATCGATGCCGTCGGCGGTACGCCGGAGGAGTTCGCGGCGTTCCTGAAAAAGGACCGCGAACTGACCGAACGCGTGGCCAAGCTGGCCGAGATCAAGCGCGAATAGGGCGCGCTACTGCCTGGTTCCGTCGGCTTACTTGTCTTCGGTCTTCTGTTCGGCGGCGCTTTTGTTGCTTTTCATCATCGCCAGCACGATCCAGGCACAGAAGCCGACAAACAGCAGGCCGAAGGCCCACATCGCGGCCGGGCTGGCCGGTTCGACCGGCACTTCCGCAGCTTCAGCATGCGCCGCCAGGCTGTACAGCAGACCCAGACCGCTCAGCGTCAGCAGCAATGTGCGGGAAAAGAAGCGGGAAAAGATATTGAACAGCGGTTGGGTGCGCATGCGAGAACTCCTGGGAAATAGTCAAACTCGGTGGTCAATCAAAGCGCGGCATCATTGCACCCGGCTCCTCGCCGCTGCTTGAACGCAGGCTGACGCAAGGCTTTGGTCAGGCTGCGGACTGCGCGCCGTGTCCAGTGCTGCGGCGATTACTGCGGCGATTACTGCGGCGATTGCTGCGGCGAGTGCCGGGGCGTGGCAGGCGCGTAGCTACGAACTCCGCTTGTCCTGGGGGGTGAAAAACGAGTAAACTCCCGGGTTCCCTGATCGCTTGATGGTCTTTTCGTGCCGCCTAGCAGTCCGGGAAAGCAGTGACAGCGTTTTACGCACTTCAAAAAATCCGACTAACCCTGCCGCACCGTAGGCGCTCTCGTCGCAGTGAGCGCGTTTCGCACCTAGAACCTAGAGCACCTAGCCAACTAGCAGCGCGAACTTTCCACGGGTGGCAAATCCACAGGGAGCATGCATGCGACATTACGAAGTCGTTTTCATCGTTCATCCCGATCAGAGCGAGCAAGTGCCCGCCATGGTCGAGCGGTACAAGACCTCCATTACCTCGCGCAACGGTGTCATTCACCGCTTCGAGGACTGGGGTCGTCGCCAGATGGCCTATCCGATCCAGAAGATGCACAAGGCACACTATGTGTGCATGAACATCGAATGCGACGGTGAAACCCTAGCCGAACTCGAGCACGCATTCAAATTCAACGACGCCGTGCTGCGTCACCTGATCATCAAGATGGACAAGGCGCATACCGCCCCGTCACCGATGATGCGCGAGCCCAAGGAACGTCCTGCCGGCGACCGTGGCGATCGTCCCGATCGCGGCGAGCGTGGTGGTTTCCGTGGTGATCGTCCCGAGCGCAGCGAGCGTCCGGCGGCTGACACACCGGCCGCCTGAGCCAGCTTGACGCAGAACCAGGGCTCATCGCCGCTTGCAGTGCAAGTTGCAAACCAAGTTGCAAATCAAGTTGCACTGAGTGGAATCGTTGTTGAGCTGGATACGCTGCGCTACACGCCCGCGGGCATACCGGTCCTTCGTTTCAGGATCGCCCACGAGTCAGAGCAAAGCGAAGCCGGCACGGCGCGCAAGGTAGGTTGTGAAATTGCCGCTGTGGCCTTCGACAGGGAAGCACGTCTGGCAGCTGGATTGGCACTCGGTGCGAATGTGACACTGCGTGGTTTTCTGGAGCGCAAAGGGCGCGACAACCGGGCACTGGTACTGCATGCAACGCATATTGCCTTCGAGTGAAGGCGCACCGTCCAGGCGACGGTGACTGAATAACGTTACGGATTATCAGGAGAAGCAACATGGGAACAATGGGTGGAAGAAGCGGCGGAGGCCGGTTCGGTAAAGGCAAGGGCGCCAAAGGTGCCAAGGGTCGTGAGAAGCGTCAGGGCGCGTTGTTCAAGCGCCGCAAGTTCTGTCGTTTCACGGTCGAGAAGGCCGAGTGGATCGACTACAAAGACACCGACGTGCTGAAGGATTTCATCAGCGAGAACGGTCGTATTACCCCGGCGCGTATCACCGGCACCAAGGCGCACTACCAGCGTCTGCTGGCTGAAGCCATCAAGCGGGCGCGCTTCCTGGCGCTCATGCCCTACACCGACCTGCATTGAGAGGAAACCGACATGCAAATCATTCTTCTCGAAAAAGTCATCAACCTCGGCGGCCTGGGCGATGTGGTCAAGGTCAAGGACGGCTACGCACGCAACTTCCTGCTGCCCAAGGGCAAGGCCAAGCGTGCCACGGCGAACAATCTGGCCGAGTTCGAAAAACGCCGGCATGAGCTGGAAGCAGCGCAGAACGCCGCGCTGGCCGCAGCCCAGGCCAAGGGTGCCAAGCTCGAAGGCATGGCACTGACGGTGCGCCAGAAGGCTGGCGTGGATGGCCGCCTGTTCGGTTCGGTTACCAATATCGATATCGTCGATGCGCTGATCGCCCAGGGTCATGAGGTCGAGCGCGCCATGGTGCGTCTGCCGCAGGGCCCGCTCAAGATGATCGGTGAGTACGACATTTCGGTCGCACTGCATTCCGATGTGGTGGTTCAGATCAAGGTCACGGTACAGGGCGAGAGCCCGCAGTAAGTACCTGATTTAAAAGAAGTTTCCAGGTGGTTCTTTGCCTGGCAAACAAGCCTGCAGGCCGCGCGCGGCGTGCAGGCTTTTTTGTTGCCGGTCGGTACTGCGCCGGGCGGTAGAATCCGCCTCCCGCGAATTTTCGCCACTGTTTTCTCTGGCTTGCCGCCCTCCGAGTCTTCACTGCCGAGTTGCCCATGTCCTCCGTGCCACAGTCTGCCAATGTCGATGCCCAGCTGCTGCAGCTGAAGGTGCCGCCGCATTCCATCGAGGCCGAGCAGTCGGTGCTGGGCGGATTGATGATCGACAACGGTGCCATCGACAAGGTCGGCGACATGCTGGTCGAGGCCGATTTCTATCGCGATGACCATCGCCGCATCTGGCGCCACATCCTGCGTCTGCTGGAGCAGAGCCGTCCGGCCGATGTGGTGACGGTGGATGAGTCGATCAAAGGTGGCGAGGATCGTGACCGCACCGGCGGCCTGGCCTATCTGGCCTCGCTGGCGCAGGGCGTGCCCTCGGCCCACAACATCAAGCGCTATGCCGAGATCGTGCGCGAGCGCTCGATCATGCGCCGGCTGGTGGATGTCGGAACGGCGATTGCCGATTCCGCCTTCAACCCCGGTGGCAAGGAATACCAGCAACTGCTGGACGAGGCGGAATCGAAGGTGATGGAGATCTCCGAGATCGGCGCACGCAGCCGGGTTGGTTTTCAGGCCATCAATGATGTGGTGACCCAGGTCATGGAGCGGGTCGAGGAGCTCTACCATCGCGAGAACCCCTCCGACATCACCGGCATTCCCACCGGTTACAGCGATCTTGATTCGCGTACCTCTGGCTTGCAGGAAGGCGATCTGGTGATCGTGGCCGGACGTCCGTCCATGGGCAAGACCGCCTTCGCGCTCAACATGGCCGAGCATGTGGCGGTGAACGAAGGCCTGCCGGTGGCGGTGTTCTCGATGGAGATGGCCAGCAATCAGCTGGCGCTGCGGATGCTGGGTTCCATCGGCCGCCTCGATCAGCATCGGCTGCGCACCGGCCGTCTTACCGACGAGGACTGGAACAAGCTCAGCAATGCCGTGGGCAAGCTGCATGGCGCGCCGCTGCATATCGACGAGACCCCGGCCCTCAATTCCTTCGAGCTGCGTGCGCGTGCGCGACGGCTGTATCGCCAGTACGGCAACAAGCTCGGTCTGATCGTGGTGGATTACCTGCAGCTGATGCAGGCCAATAGCAGCGGCGAGAACCGCGCTACGGAAATCTCGGAAATCTCGCGCTCGCTCAAGGGTCTGGCCAAGGAGCTGCATGTGCCGGTGGTGGCGCTGTCGCAGCTCAACCGCGGCCTGGAACAGCGCCCGAACAAGCGTCCGGTGATGTCCGATCTGCGTGAATCCGGCGCCATCGAGCAGGATGCCGACCTGATACTTTTCATCTATCGCGACGAGGTCTACAACCCGGACTCACCCGACAAGGGCGTGGCCGAGATCATCATCGGCAAGCAGCGCAATGGCCCGATAGGCACCGTCAAGCTCACCTTCCTCGGTCAGCACACGCGCTTCGAGAGCTATGCCGGACCGCAGTCGGACTACGAGTAGAATTAAAAAATCGTTTAAAAACAATAAGTTACGTAACATCAGTCGGGGAGCAGAGCATGGCGGTTTTGATCATCGGTGCAGGCCTGGTGGGTTCACAGATCGCACGCATCCTGGTGCAGGACGGCGAGACGCCAGTGCTGCTCGATCGCGCACCACAGCCGGCGGCGCTGGGCGAGATCGTCGATCTGTCGAAAGTGAAGCTGATCGAGGGCGACGTACTGCAGCCGTTCTCGCTCACCCAGGCCATACGCGATCACGACATCAGCGCCATCGTGCATATGGCTGCCAATCCCATGCTGACCATCGGCGCGCAGAAAGACCCTTATGCCTCGATCCAGCTCAACATCATGGGTACGGCCAATGTGCTGGAAGCGGCGCGGGTGCTGGGGGTGAAGCGGGTGGTGGTGGCCAGCTCCAACGTGCTGAACCATCACATCGAAGGCGGCGAGGGCAAGGGCGATCCGGCACGCGAGGATGCCTATGCCCGGCCGATCAGCATCTACTCGGCCTGCAAGCAGGCGGTGGAGAACATCGGCCTGAATTACGCGCGCTGGTTTGGCGTGGATTTCGTCGCGGTGCGCTATGGCGCGGTGGCCGGTCCCTGGGGTGGGGCCGGTGGCGGCGGCCCGAGCAATGTGTTTCGCAGCATGCTGCAGGCGGCGTTGCGTGGCGAGGAGGCGTTGCTGCCACCTAGTCGCATGGAGTGGGTGTACTCCAAGGATGCCGCCATGGGCACGGTACTGGCGTTGCGTGCCGGCGCGCTGAGCCAGCGTGTGTTCAACATGACCATGGGTCAGCTCAATGGCCCGGCGGAGATGCTGGCCGCCTTGCAAGCGGCGGTGCCAGGGGCGAAGGCACGCGTCAACAAGCCGGCCGACGGATCACCGGCAATGCAGGACAACCGCTACGCCTCCGATTTGTCGGCAGCCAAGACGCATCTGGGTTTTGTGCCGCAATTCCAGATGCCGGCAGCGGTGGCAGACATGGCGCAGTGGTTGCAAAGCCGGGGCTGAGCGCACGGCCTCATCGGCATTAGCGCCCAGCCTTACTAGCCTCCGGCCTTGTAGCGCGCAATCCGCTGCACCAGGCCTGGCTCGGCAGCCGAGGCCACCAGATCGGCCATGTCGATGGCGCGGCTGTCGGGTGCTGTGGCAGCCAGCATGCGCTGCTGAGCCTGTGGGCTGAGGGCGCTGGCGCGCGCCAATTCCTGCGCGATCAGGGCATCCCATGCAGTGGGTTCGACCATGCGATTGACGAAGCCGCATTGCAGCGCTTCGCTGGCGGCAATCTGACGGCTGTCGCACAGCAGATCGCGCGCCGTATCGCTGCCCACACGGGCCTGCAGCCGGCGTGTTCCAAGCTGCAGACCAAAGCGCAGACCCGGCATGCGAAACGCCGCATCACTGCTGCACACGCGCAGTCCGGCAGCTAAAAACAGATCGGTTCCGGCACCGGCATTGCGCCCCTGTGCCAGCGCCAGTACCGCGTAGGGCGCATGCCATAGTGCTTGCAGCACTTGCTCGATACGCACAAAGCGTCGCAGCAGCTCACCTTCGCCCGCGGCGTCGGAATCCGACAGATCAAAGCCGCCGCAGAAATTCTTGCCGGCACCGCGCAGCACCAGCAGCCGTGTGCCGTTGTGGGCACATTGCTGCAGCGCCTGCAGCAGTGCTTCGGTCAGGCTGACATCCAGCGCGTTGGCGCGCGCGGACCGGTTCAGCGTGAGCTGGCAAAGGCTGTCTTGCTGTTGCATCAGCAGCGGTGCGGATGACGACTGGGCTTGATCCTGACTCACGACAAACGCGCCCGCACATCGGCCGAGCGATCCCACAGATTGGGGATGACGCTGTTGCTGTAGCCCGAGACAAAGGGCTTGCTGTGACCATCGTTGCCATCGAAGGTGTGCCGGGCAACCGCACCGATATTCGCGCCATAGACATGAATGCTGATCGAGGCCCGATCCTTGAGCCCATTGGACACCACATGAATGTCACCGATGCTGGGTGACACCTTGTCGACCTGACCCGGCTTAACCGCATGCTCGCCGGCTTTTTGCATCGCCCGGCCGGGTGCTGGCACGGCATATTCCTCGCACAGTTCCTGGCCGCGCATCATGCCGACCATGCCCCAGACGGTGTGGTCATGAATGGGTGTTTTCTGTCCGGGACCCCAGACGAAACTCACCACCGAGAAGCGCTCCATCGGATCGCACCACAGCAGGTACTGGCGATAGGTTTCGTTCGAGGACTGGGCAAACGCCTCGGGCAGCCAATCGTCATGCGATACCAGTCGCGACAGCAGGGGCTCGCCGTCCCGAAAAATGCGCGCCTCGTCGGCTTCGGCGACGCTGACCAGTTGCGTCATGTCGGTGATGTAGTCGCGCAGTCGGTCGAGCTTGTTCATGGGTGGTCCTTGCGGGATGGTTTATGCGTTGATTCGGGTTTGCGGCTGGGTGGCTTGCCTATAATCGATGCCTTCTGCACCACTCACTGATTGCGTGACTTTCTGCGCACCCCGGTCTCGCTTCATCGTATCAAATACGTCACTCTTTATGTCTGCGGCTTCTATGTCTTCTGCTTCTATGTCTTCTGCTGTTCTCGAACTTGCACTGCCCAAGATCATTCAATGCATCGCCACCGAGCTGGCGGTCAAGCCGCAACAGATCAGTGCCACCGTTGCCTTGCTGGATGAAGGTTCCAGCGTTCCCTTCATTGCACGCTATCGCAAGGAGCAGACCGGCAACCTCGACGACACGCAGTTGCGCAACCTGGAAGAACGTCTGGCCTATCTGCGCGAACTCGAGCAACGTCGCGCCGCCATCCTGGCTTCCATTGCAGAGCAGGGCAAGCTCACCGATGCGTTGCGCGGGCAGATCGATGCGGCGCAAACCAAACAGTTGCTGGAAGACCTTTACCTGCCGTACAAGCCGCGTCGTCGCACCCGTGCCCAGATCGCGCGCGAGGCCGGTCTGGAGCCGCTGGCCGATGCCTTGTTCGGCAATCCGCAGCTCGATCCGCAGCAAGAAGCCAAGGCCTACATCAAGGTGGTGGCAGCCAGTGAAGGCGTCGAGGCCATCAATGTGCCGGATGTGAAAGCAGCACTGGAAGGTGCGCGCGACATTCTGTCCGAGCGCTTTGCCGAAACGGCACCGCTACTGGCCAAGTTGCGCGCGCGCTTGCAGGAGCAGGGCATCGTGACATCCAGCGTGGTGGCGGGCAAGGAACAGGCAGAAGAAGAAAAATTCCGTGACTACTACGCCTACAGCGAACCCTTGCGCGGTATTCCCTCGCATCGGGCGCTGGCGCTGTTTCGGGGCCGCTCGCTGGGTGTACTGAGCGTCAGCCTGGGGCTGGGCGAGGAACTGGAAGCTGCCGATCCGCATCCCTGTGTCGCCACCATCGCCGCGCATGTCGGCATTGAGCGCAAGGGCCGTGCTGCGGACGACTGGCTGTTCGATGTCTGCCGCTTCACCTGGCGCGTCAAGGCCTCGCTGCATCTGTCGACCGAACTGATGATGCAGCTGCGCAGCGAAGCCGAGAGCGAGGCAATCAAGATTTTCGCGCGCAATTTGCGCGAACTATTGCTGGCTGCACCGGCCGGCCCGAAGGCGGTACTGGGTCTCGATCCGGGCTTGCGTACCGGTTGCAAGGTGGCGGTGGTGGATGCCACCGGCAAATTGCTGGAGACCGCCACCATCTATCCGCATCAGCCGCGCAATGACTGGCAGGGTGCGCTGGCAACGCTGGCGCGCATGACGGTGCAGCACAAGGTGGAACTGATTGCCATCGGCAATGGCACGGCCAGTCGCGAAAGCGACAAGCTGGCCATCGAGCTGATCAAGCTGGTGCAGCAGAACAAGCCGGACATGGCGCTGAGCAAGATCGTGGTGAGCGAGGCCGGAGCCTCGGTGTATTCCGCTTCGGAATTTGCCGCGCGCGAGTTTCCCGATCTGGATGTCAGTCTGCGCGGTGCGGTGTCGATTGCACGCCGGTTACAAGACCCGCTGGCTGAACTGGTGAAGATAGATCCCAAGGCTATCGGCGTGGGACAGTATCAGCATGATGTGAATCAGCAGGGATTGGCGCGGGCGCTGGATGGCACGGTGGAGGATTGCGTCAATGCGGTCGGGGTTGATCTGAACACCGCATCGGTACCCTTGCTGGCCAGGGTGTCAGGGCTGAATGCCACGCTGGCGCGCAACATCGTTGACTTCCGTGATGCCAACGGGCCGTTCCCGAATCGCATGGCCTTGCGCAAGGTGCCACGCCTGGGTGACAAGACCTTCGAGCAGGCGGCGGGTTTTCTGCGCATACGCAGCGACGATGCCGAGGCCAATCCGCTGGATCGTTCGGCGGTACATCCGGAAGCCTATCCGGTGGTGGAGCGCATTCTGGCGCGTATCGGCAAGGGTATCGGCGAGGTGATGGGACAGGGTGGCGCCTTGCTGAATGTGGCGGCGAGTGATTTCACCGATGAGCGCTTTGGTCTGCCGACAGTGCGCGACATTCTCAGCGAGCTGGAAAAGCCCGGCCGCGATCCGCGTCCGGAATTCAAGACCGCAAGTTTCAAGGACGGCGTCGAGTCATTGTCCGACTTGCGCCCCGACATGATTCTGGAAGGCGTGGTGACCAACGTTGCCGCCTTCGGTGCCTTTGTCGATATCGGTGTGCATCAGGACGGGCTGGTGCATGTCTCGGCACTGTCCAAACGCTTTGTCAAAGACCCGCATGAGCTGGTCAAGCCCGGACAGATCGTGCAAGTGAAGGTGATGGAAGTGGATGTGAAACGTCAGCGCATTGCACTCAGCATGCGCCTGGACGATGTACCAGGGCAGAGCGCGCAGCGTGCGCCACGCGAGGCTACGGCGAATTCGGCTGCCGATCCTCGACGTGAGCAGCGCCGCGACGGCGGGCGTGATGGCGGGCGTGATGGCGGGCGCGATGGCGGGCGCAATCCGGGCCGCAACGGCGGTCGCACCAATGCTTCCGCGTCGTCATCCCCGGCCAAGCCCGAGAGCGCGATGGCGCTGGCTTTTGCCCGCTTGAAAAAATAAGCGGCGGTAAACAGGTCGCCAAGTACCAGAGTCTAGGCTGCCGCTACACCGCATAAGCGGCGCAGCGCCTGTTGCAATACGCTGCCGTCTGCCTCCGACGACTGATGCCAGCGCGCACAGACATGGCCATCCGGGCGCACCACGTAGACCGTGAGGCTTGGCTCTGTCGCAGGGCTGTTACCCACCGTTGCGCCATACAGCGCGAACAGTTTGCCCGCGGGATCGTAGGCGTATTGAAGAACGGCCTCGGCCGACAACGTTGATGCGGTGTCGGTCACCTTGCTGGCAGGCGGGTTACGCGTGATCAGCGCCAGTCGCAGCGGCAGGGTATGGGCAGCCTGCTGTGCGGCTTGCAGCAAGGCCACGGGCAGCTTGCCATTGGCTGAGAACAGCAGCACGCTGATCCAGGGCCCGAGCAGGTCGGTGACATAGCCTTGCCGAATTGCGTCTGGCCGAATTGCGTCCGGCGCATCATGCAGCCGCAGCGGGCATTCGGTCAGCACCGCGCCGGGTATGGGGCCGGCAACGAAATCGCTGCTTACGCCATCAGCAGTGGATTCGACGGTCGCATTCAGCGGCGAATCGTCCAACACCGCAGCCGCATGCTGGCGCGGATTCACCAGTTGCGCCATGGCGGGAATACGTCCGCTCAATTGCAGCACTGCATCACGCAAGATTTTTTCCGCTGCGCTGGGTGGTGACATGAAGCGTGCCCCGCGCGAACCATGCAGCATATTGAAACGTGCAGCGCCAACGCGCTCGCTGGAATAGCTTTGCAGCAGATGGCGCGTGGCCAGGCCGCGTTGCACGAAGGCCAGCTTCCAGGCCAGGTTGTGGGCATCCTCCAGCGCCGAGTTCATGCCGCGTACGCCGAAGATCGGCACCAGATGCGCGGCATCGCCAGCGAACAGCACCTGGCCATGCAGGTAGGCCGGCAGGGTCATGGCGCTGGCGCGGTACAGCGTCATCCAGACCGGCTGCCACGGGCTGTCTATGCCCAGCATGTCGAGTTGCCGCTGTACGGTGGCGAACACCGCTTCTTCGCGCATCGCCTCGGCTTCATCCTCGTCGGGCCCGAGCTGATAGTCAAAGCGCAGCATGCCATCGGGCTTTTTGTACATCAGCATGGTGCCCTCGGGATTGGAGGGCGGGCCGAACCAGCAATGACGCCCGGCATCCAGGCGGCTGGTGTCGACGCGAATATCGATGATGACGTAACGCCCGGCGTGGCGCTCGCCTTCCATGCGCAAGTCAAGCAGCCGGCGCAGCGTGCTCTGTCCGCCATCGCAGGCCACCACCCAGTCGCTGTGCAGGCGGTAATTGCCAGCCGGTGTGGTGATGCTGAGCTCGGCCTTGTTGTCGCTTTGCGTAATGGCCTCGACCCGCGACTGCCAGCGGATGTCGATCAGCCCGCTGCGCTCGGCTGCCTGCACCATCAGCCATTCGATACGGTTCTGTAACTGACTGATTGCAGGGGGAAATTTCTGATTTTCGTCATGCGGAATCTGCAGCCGGGCGATTTCCTTCTGGCCGTGAAAGGTCCAGCCGGTGTACCAGGCCAGGCCGCTGCCAATGGCCTTCTGCGCCACGCCGACGCGCTCGAGAATCTCCAGCGTGCGGCGGGTGAAGGCACCGGCGCGACTGCCGGTGCAAATGGACGGGTCGGATTCGATCAGCACGCTGCGCACAGCGAAGCCAGCCAGTCCGAGTGCCAGGGTCAGGCCGGTGGGCCCGCCGCCCACAATCGTGACCGCATGGCGCTCGCGCTCGACGCCATCGCGCAGCAAGGGTACTCGTGCCGGGAAGTGCGGACAGTCGAAGTATTCGCCAAACAGTTTTTCGAATGCGCTGGGGCGTGGTGGTGTCGCTGCAGCGGTGGAAGCAGGGGATGCTGAGGTGGCGTTCATGGCGGGGAGTCTATGCGAACTATGGGAGAATTTCCCTTCGTGGAGATCACAACTTCTGCTGGTTTGCGTGGCAACAACGCAGCCAACCATCCGCCAAGGAATTACCTGCCATGCCGTATTTCATGCAATTGGGCGATGTGCCGCGCAAGCGCTTCTCACAGCATCGCAAACCTGATGGCAGTCTGTATGCCACCGAGGTCATGGGCGAGGAGGGGTTCTCGGCCGATTTTTCGCTGCTGTTTCATCAGCACTCCCCCAGCGATCTGTTGCGCTGTGAGGCGGTGGACAGCAGTCCGACACAGTGGTTGCCCAATCAGCCGTTGCAGCCGCGCTTGTTCAACCCGCAAGCCCTGCCGGCCGGCGATGCGTTTTCCGGCCGGCATGTGCTGTTGGGCAATGCTGATGTCAGTGTGGCCTGGGTGCATGCCGATCAGCCTTCCGGACTGCATCGCAATGCCATCGGTGACGAGCTGTGGTTCGTGCACGAGGGTGAGGCCACGCTCGAGACCGTATTCGGTTCGCTCACTGTCGGTGCGGGCGACTATGTGGTGATTCCCAAGGCGGTGACCCATGCCTGGCTGCCGCAACCGGGCAAGTCGCTGCGTGCGCTGCTGTTCGAGACCAGCGGCCATGTGCGCTCACCGGCACGTTATCTCTCTGACACGGGACAGTATCTGCAGGTGGCGCCGTATTCCGAGCCGGATCTGCGCCGGCCGACGGCACCGCTGCTGCGCGAAGGCAGTGCGGTGCCGGTACTGGTCAAGACCCGTCATGGGCTGACCCGTCATGTCATGGCCCGTCATCCCTTCGATGTTGCAGGCTGGTTTGGTTGCAACTATCCGTTTGCGCTCAATATCGCCGACTTCTCGCCGGTCAGCGGCAGCTTTCATCGTCCGCCGCCGGTGCACCAGGTGTTCGAGGCACCGGGGCTGGTGCTGTGCAACTTCGTACCGCGTGTGCTTGATTACGATCCGCGTGCCGTGCCGCTGCCATCGTTTCATTCCAACGTCGATTCGGACGAACTGATTTTTTATGCCGAGGGTAATTTCTTCTCGCGCAAGGGTGCCGGCATAGCGCGTGGTGCGCTGTCGCTGCATCCGGCCGGCCATATCCATGGCCCGCATCCGGGGGCGGTCGAGGGCTCGCTGACTCGCATTGGTCAGCGTACCGAGGAAGTGGCGGTGATGCTGGACACCTTCCAGCCGTTGCAGATGGCTGCCCCCGCGGTTGCGCTGGAGGATGCGCGCTATGTGCATTCCTGGCATGGGGACAGCCATGCGTGAGCTCATGGCAGTACCGATGCAGCCTGATCCGGTGGCTGCGCCGGTTTCGGCTGCATCAGCGGCGGCAGGTGCGTCACCGGTGGCCGCAGCCGGGGTCGAGGTGCAGTCGGGTGTGGCGCGCATTGCCGGCGTGCTGTGGTGTACCCGTCATCGCCATGCGTCGGGCCGCGCCGACAGCGTGGCGGTGTTCGTCCATCCTTCATCCAATTTCATGGGGCACTACGCCCTGGCCGATATGGCAGCGCGCGGCATCGATACGGTGGGTATGACCACGCGCTACATCGGTAACGAATCCACCCTGCTGCTGGAGAACTGTGTCATCGATATCGGTTCGGTGATACGGCATCTGCGCAACGAGGGTTATCGCAAAATCATTCTGGTGGGCAATTCCGGCGGCGGTGGACTGGTGGCGATGTATCAGTCCCAGGCCGAGCATCCTTCCATCAGCGCGCAACCGGCCGGGGGCGGGCCTGATCTCACCCGCGCCGATCTGCCCATGGCCGATGCCCTGATCATGCTGATGGCGCATCCCGGGCGCAGTCTGGTGCTGACCGAAAAACTCGATCCGGCCATCGTCGATGAGCAGGACCCGTTTTTGCGCGATGCCAGTCTGGATATGTTCGATGCCGCGAATGCACCGCCGTACAGTGCCCAGTTTCTGGCGCGCTTTCGTGCCGCGCAGCTGGCGCGCAACGAGCGCATCACCGACTGGGCGCTGGCGCAGCTCGATCGAATTCGCCAGTTCAGCAACGGCCAGATCGGTGACTTGCCTTTCGTGGTGCATGGCACCCAGGCCGATCCGCGCCAGGTCGATCTGAGCATCGAACCCTCCGAGCGCAAGGCCACCACGCATTGGGGGCCGGCCTATGTCGCCAACATGATTCCCGGCTCACTCGGGCATTACACCTCGCTGCGTTCATGGCTGTCGCAGTGGAGCAACCGCTTGTCCAATGGCAATGGCTATCAGTGTTTGAAACAGGTGTCGGTGCCGGTGCATGTGATGTATGGCACGGCCGATCCGGGTTGTTATCCGTCTTACGCGCAGGGGCTGTACCAGGCGGTGCCGCATGCCAACAAGCTGCTCACGGCCGTGCAGGGCGGTGGTCATTACCTGCACAATCAGCCGGCACAAAAGGCCTTTGCCTGCGATACCATGGCTGATTGGATCAAAGGCTTGGCTTGACGTTCGTTGATGTCAAGATCAGTGCAATATCAGGAGTTCAAACAATGATGCCAGTGGTGGTTCAGGTCGCGATCAAGCGACTGCAGCGCATGAAATTTCATTTGCCCGATCCGGCCGACAAGCCCTTGTCGCCGGATCAGCGCAGTCAGGATCGCAGTGCTTCTTTTCTGGTGGCGATCGTGATCATCGCCATCGTTGTTACCGCGATGGTGTCGGGCAGTTTCTAAGCTCAGAGTTGTCCCTGGATCAGCCGCATCTCCGCGGCCGCCAGTGCCTGGGCATCACCGCGCAGCACCAGCACATCACCCACTTGCAGTTTTTCATCCGCCGATGGCGATGGAATGCGTGCATTGCCGCGCCGGATCAGGGTCAGCTGGGCGTTGAGAAAGGGCAGGTCGACCGCCGCCACGCTGCGCCCGATGCACCAGGCGCCGGCCTCCAGCGCCAGCGAATGCAGGCGTAATTCTTCGCCGGACTGTTCCGGTTCTTCGCTCAGGCCGTGAAAAAAGCCGCGCATCAGCGAATAACGTTGATCGCGCACATCGCGTATCTGTTGCAACACCCGACGCAGCGGAATGCCGGCCAGCACCAGCACATGCGAGGCCAGCATCAGGCTGGTTTCAAAACGTGCCGGCACCACCTCGGTAGCGCCGGCTGCCATCAGCCGATCGAGGTCGCTGTCGTCATCGGTGCGCACCACCACCGGCAGCGTCAGCCCGAGCTGGCGCACATGCTCCAGCACCTGCAGTGCTGCCGGCGTGTCATCAAAGCTCACCACCAGCACCGCCGCCCGCATCACGCCGGCGGCGATCAATGCCTCGCGTCTTGTGGAGTCGGCATACACCACTGGCTCGCCAGCGGCTGCCGCATCGCGCACCCGCTCCGGGTCGAGGTCCAGTGCCAGCACTTTCAGGCCATCGGCTTCGAACAGATGCGCCAGTTGCTGGCCGGTGCGGCCATAGCCCAGGATCAGCACATGTTGTTGAACCATCAGGCTCTCGCTGGCCACGCGATGCAGCGCCAACGAACGGGTCATCCATTCCGAGCTGATCAGGCGCAGCGCAATGCGATCGGCATTCTGGATCAGCAGTGGCGCCAGCAGCATCGACAGCAGCAGCCCGGCGATCACTGCCTGGCCCAGGGCGTGCGGCAGCAGCTGCTCCTGGGTTGCCAGGCTGAGCAATACCAGTCCGAATTCGCCACCCTGGGCC
Source organism: uncultured beta proteobacterium (assembly GCA_903868285.1). Classification (GTDB taxonomy): domain Bacteria; phylum Pseudomonadota; class Gammaproteobacteria; order Burkholderiales; family SG8-39; genus CAIPUP01. The sequence continues at coordinate 2,506 of CAIPUP010000322.1, read as the reverse complement.
AGCGCCAGGGCGCTGCGCAGTGCCGTGCCGGCCGATGAGCCCGAGGCGCGCGACAGCGCTGCCACCAGCAGTCCCTTGAACAGTACCGGCAGCACGAACAGCAGCAGCACCGTGAACGGTTGTTGCAGTACCTGCTGCAAATCGAGACTCATGCCGACGGTGACAAAAAACAGTCCCAGCAGCACATCGCGAAATGGCTTGATCTCCTCTTCCACCCGATGCCGGAACTCGGTCTCGGCGATCAGCATGCCGGCGAGGAAGGCCCCCAGTGCCATGGAAATACCGGCCAGATCGGTGAGCCAGGCCAGGCCGAGGGTGATCAGCAATACATTGAGCGTGAACAGTTCCTGCGATTTGCGCGCCGAGATGATGTGAAACCAGCGTCGCATCAGACGCTGTCCCAGGAACAGCAGCACCAGCAGCACCAGCGCGGCCTTGCCCAGGGCCAGGCTCACTTGCCACAGCAGATCGTCGCCGCCACGCGCCATGGCCGGAATCAGGATCAGCAGCGGCACCACCGCCAGGTCCTGGAACAGCAGCACCCCCAGCACTTCGCGCCCATGCGGCGATTCGAGCTGGGCACGCTCGGCCAGCATGCGCGCCACGATGGCGGTGGAGGACATGGCCAGCACGCCGCCCAGTGCAATGCTGGCGCGCCAGTCCAGTCCGGCCAGGGTGCCAGCGGCCAGGGTCAGCAGCATCACGCCCACGACCTCGGCCGTGCCCAGGCCAAACACCGTGCGCTTCATCTGGTTGAGCTTGGGCAGGCTGAATTCCAGCCCGATGGAGAACATCAGGAACACGATGCCGAATTCGGCCAGATGGCGGGCATCCTCGCGCTCGGGCACCCAGCCCAGTGCATGCGGTCCGGCCAGCGCGCCCAGCACCAGATAGCCCAGCAGCGCTGGCAGATGGGCCAGTCGTGCCAGGCTCACCACGATGACCGCGCAGGCCAGCAGCACGACCACCAATTGCAGAATGGAAATGTTCATAAGTCCTTGATTTTATTGAACATTTCTGCGCGCCGCGGCTTGCTGCGCAGCGCGCGGTACGGGCGCTTGGGTACGGGCGCTTGGGTACAGGCGCTCGATCCAACCCGCTTGATGTAACCCGCTCAGTCCAGCTTGATACCGGTCTTGCGGATGACGGCACCCCAGCGCTCGTAGTTGTCCCGGATCACCCGTGCATGTTCGGCCGTGTTGCTGGCAACGAACTCGAAGCCGTTGCGCACATAAATGTCGCGGATCTCCGGCAGCTGGGCGATTTTCATGATCTCAGCATTGACCTTGTCGGCCAGCGCGCGCGGCATGCCCGGCGGCCCGAGCAGCTGCTCCAGCCCCGGTACGTCAAAGCCGGGAAAGCCGGCCTCGGCCATGGTCGGCAGGCCGATGGTCATGCCTGGCACCGAGACCTTGTTCGGGCCGGTGCTGGCCAATGCCCGCAGCTTGCCGCCACGGGCATTGTTGATGCCGGTGACCGGGGCATCGAACAGCAACTGCACTTCACCCGACATCACTGCGCGCCCGGCATCGGCACCACCCTTGAACGGTACATGGGTCATCTCGATGCCGGTGTTGGCCTTGAGCAGTTCGCTCACGATGTGCGGGAAGGAGCCATTGCCAAACGAGGCGTAGTTCATCTTGCCGGGATTGGCGCGGGCGTACTCCACCAGCTCCTTGACCGTCTTGGCCGGCAGCGACGGCGGGATGGTCAGCACCAGCTGGTTAAAGGCAAACAGTCCCAGCGGCGTGAAGTCGTTGAAGGGGTCGACCGGCGATTTGGCATACAGATGCGGCAGCTGGCTGGTGGTGCCAGTGACGGTGTAGAGCACGGTGTAGCCATCGGGCGCAGCACGCTTGAGCTCGTTGACTGCGATCAGGGTCGAGCCGCCCGGACGGTTGTCCACCACCGCCACCACACCGGTCTGCTGCGACAGCCGCGCACTGATCAGCCGTGCCAGCTGGTCGGCGGTGCCACCGGGCGGGAACGGGCTGAGGATGCGCAGTGTCTTGCCTGACTGCGGCCAGTCCTGCGCTTGCACAGCGCTGGAATGGCCCAGCGCCAGCAGTGCCAGTGCGGCCACTGCGCTCGCTGCGTTCAGCGCCGCTCGCAGCGGTCGGCGCAGCGGTCGGCACGGCGCGGGCGTTACGGCGGCTTGATGTAAGGGCATGCGCTTCTCCATTGAATTTAATTGGTACCCGGGGCCTTGGCGGCGAACTTCGAGCCGCGCAGACACATACGGCCGCGCGCATCCTGCCACAGCGTCTGCTCGGCATGCAGTTTGCCGAAGGCGCGGGTGACCGTCTGGAAGTCGTAGTCGCGGAACTGCTCGGCCAGCTCGGAGTAATACAGCGGCTTTTGTTCAATCACCGCGACGATCTTGGCCGCCAGTTCATCCACGGCGTTGGGCGCAATGGCCGGCACCGGATCGGCTTTGCCCTTGACGTAGTCGTCGATCTTGGCGCTGTCGGCGTAGGCATAGGTGATGGCCTCGAAGCGCTCCTTG
>CAIPUP010000321.1 GCA_903868285.1 uncultured beta proteobacterium | reverse complement strand
TGGCCTGGGAGAAGGCGGCACCACAGGAGTACGGCTTTTATTCCAACGTCAATCCCAATGTCGACCATCCGCGCTGGTCGCAGCGACGCGAAAAACGGCTGCCGGCATTTTTCGCCAACCATGAGACCAAGCTGTTCAATGGCTACGACCAGGTCGCCAGTCTCTACACCGGTATGGATCTGAAAAAGTTCTACTGAGCATCGGCCGGCGTTTGCAGCGGGCATGAGCACGGCGATGAACAAGAGCTTGTTGGCGCTGCTGGCACTGATGCCTTTGGCATGGCTGGTGTTTGCCGCGCTGTTCGACCCCGGCTTGCTGGGTACCAACCCGGCCGAGATGATCACCCGCAATACCGGCGACTGGGCGTTGCGGCTGTTGCTGCTGGCACTGGCCATCACGCCATTGCGACGCCTCAGTGGTTGGCATGTCCTGATCGACTACCGACGCCTGATCGGCCTGCTGGGGTTTTTCTATGCCCTGGTGCACCTGGCCAGCTATATCAGCTTCGACCATGTGTTCGATGCACTGGCCATCCTCAAGGATGTGTTCAAGCGTCCCTTCATCACCCTGGGCATGCTGAGCTTGCTGCTGATGCTGCCGCTGGCGTTGACCTCTACCAATGCCTGGGTGCGGCGGCTGGGTGCGCGGCGTTGGCTAAGGCTGCACCGTTTGGTCTATGCCGCCGGGATCGTGGCGGTGCTGCACTTCTGGTGGATGGTCAAGCGCGACATCAGCGAGCCCTTGCTATATGCCGTGGTGCTGGCGCTGCTGCTGGGCTGGCGGCTTCGAGAGCGCCGGCGCCGACTCACTCTGGCGGCAGGCAATGCTCGCGCGCATACAGACTGGGCAGGGACTCGCGCTCGCCGATGAGATGCGCCTTGTCGCCGTCCACCATCACCTCGGCGGCACGCGGCCGGGTGTTGTAGTTCGAACTCATGCTCATGCCATAGGCGCCGGCCGACATGACTGCCAGCAGATCACCTTCCTGCAGCGCCAGCCGCCGGTTCAGGCCAAGGAAGTCGCCGGTTTCGCATACCGGACCGACCACATCGTAGTCACGTGCCTCGCCATCCGGGCGCGGCTGCAGCGGCAGGATGTCATGCCAGGCTTCATACAGCGCCGGGCGCATCAGATCGTTCATTGCCGCATCGATGATGGCGAAGTTGTGGGCGCTGCCATGTTTGAGATATTCCACCCGGGTCAGCAGCACGCCGGCATTGCCAACCAGGGCCCGACCTGGCTCGAGCACCAGCTTGAGTGGCCGTGCGCCCAGTAGCGCGAACACCTTGTCCAGATGATCGGCCACTGCCGGTGGCGCCTCATCCTTATAGCGGATGCCCAGACCGCCGCCCAGATCAAGATGGCGGATGGCGATGCCGGCGGCGGCCAGCCGGTCAATCAGCGCGAGCACCTTGTCGGCTGCCTCCAGAAAGGGTTCGGATTCGGTGATCTGTGAGCCGATATGACAGTCGATGCCACAGACCTCAATCCCGGGAAGGGTCGCAGCGCGGCGGTACAGGCGCTCGGCCTCGGCGAACTCGACCCCAAACTTGCTGTCGCGCAGGCCAGTCGCGATATAGGGATGCGTCTTGGGGTCGACTTCCGGATTCACCCGCAACGACACCGGCGCGCACAAACCCATCTGCGAGGCCACCTGCGACAGCCGTTCCAGCTCACTTTCGGATTCGACGTTGAAGCAGAACACCCCGGCTTGCAGTGCCTGACGCATTTCCTCGCGTGATTTGCCAACGCCGGAGAACACCACCTTGCGTGCATCGCCACCTGCGGCCAGAACACGCGCAAGTTCGCCGCCGGAGACAATGTCAAAGCCGGCGCCCAGTCGAGCAAACAAGTTAAGCAATGCCAGGTTGGAGTTTGCCTTGACGGCATAGCACACCAGCGCATCGCGCCCGGCGCAGGCCTGGGCAAAAGCCTGCCAGGCCTGGGTCAGTGCAGCACGCGAATAAACAAAGCAGGGCGTGCCGAACTGTTCGGCGATCTGCCGCAGTGGTCGTTGTTCGGCTGACAGGGCGTGACTACCAGCGTCGTAATGAAAGCTGTTCATGGCAGGGGCCAAAGGAGGGCTGTGGCGATGCCGCAGCTAGCGCGGCAGATCATCGATTTGCGGTGCTGGTGTCAGTGGTGCCGAATTGCCGGCGGCGTCACCTGCTGCAGGCGTAACCGGCGCTTTACCGGTGAGCGGATCGGGTAGGTACAGCGCACCTTTGGTGCCGCAACCCGACAAAAGCCCCAGCATCAGCAGCATTGCCAGTGTTGCAAGTCGATGTGAGCGTGTGGTTGATGAAACTGGGCGAGTGGGCATGCAGTCGGTATCCTTTGCAAGAATGTTAGCACGCGGGTTTAAATGACCCGACGTGAATACGGCACAACGCACTGTGTGGTCTGTGTGTAGCCTCGTAGCGTTTTCAAAGGAGTTAGCTGTCGTGCTAGAAGAATCAGTTTTCAATGCCTTGGCATCATCCACGCTGGCAGCAGTAGAGCAGGCGCTGGAGCGCTGTGATGTTGATTGCGACGCGCAATGGAAGGGCGATGGTGTATTGGAAATCGCCTTCGACCATGGCGCACGCATGGTGCTCAATCGACACGGCGTGGCGCAGGAGCTATGGTTGGCCGACCGATCGGGCGGATTTCACTATCGCTATGACGGCAGCCGCTGGCTCGACACGCGCGATGGCAGCGACCTGTTTTCGGTGTTATCGCGACTGGTGAGTCAGCACACTGGACAGGCAGTGATACTGGCGCCGGTCTGATGGATGCTCCGGGCGCGCAGCATCAGTTAATCCATCAGCTTGCCGCCTTCGCCGCCGGGCGGATTCTCGCGGTAGAACCATTCCGGTCGTCCATCCGGCGAAGGCTGGCCAGACTCGTTGACGCGGACATTGATCACGCCCTCGGGAACTGGCATGGCTTGCTCCGGCACGGTCTTGAGAGCCTTGCTCATGTAGTTGATCCAGATCGGAAGTGCCGCGACGCCGCCGGTCTCGTTGGCACCAAGTTTTTTCGGCTGATCAAAGCCGATCCAGGCAATGCCCACCAGGCCCGGGGCATA
>CAIPUP010000320.1 GCA_903868285.1 uncultured beta proteobacterium | reverse complement strand
CTCGACACGTCATACACCACACGGTTGATGCCACGCACCTCGTTGATGATGCGCCCCGATACACGCGCCAGCAGTGCATGCGGCAGCGGTGCCCAATCGGCGGTCATGAAGTCGCTGGTCTGCACGGCGCGCAGCGCCACCACATATTCATAGGTGCGGCCATCGCCCATCACGCCGACTGATTTCACCGGCAAAAACACCGCAAAGGCCTGCGCTGTGAGGTCGTACCAGCTCTTGCTTTCGCCATCGGCACCGGCCGGCTCGACGGTGGCACGCAGTTCTTCAATGAAGATGGCATCGGCGCGTCGTAACAGGTCGGCGTATTCGCGTTTCACTTCACCCAGGATGCGCACGCCCAGCCCCGGCCCGGGGAAGGGATGACGGAACACCAGTTCGCGCGGCAGGCCCAGCGCCAGGCCCAGTTCACGAACTTCATCCTTGAACAGTTCGCGCAGCGGTTCCAGCAGCTTGAGGTTGAGCGTCTCGGGCAAGCCGCCCACATTGTGATGCGACTTGATGGTGGTGGCCTTCTTGGTTTTGCCACCGGCCGACTCGATCACGTCCGGGTAGATGGTGCCTTGCGACAGCCAGCGCGCACGCGGCAGCTTCTTCGCCTCGGCCTGGAACACCTCGACGAATTCGCGGCCGATGATCTTGCGCTTGGCCTCGGGATCACTCACCCCGGCCAGGTCGGAGAGAAATTTCTCCGAGGCATCGACATGAATGATTTTTACGCCGAGATTGCGGCCCAGGCTCTCCATGACCTGAGTCGCTTCGTTCAGGCGCAGCAAGCCATGGTCGACAAACACGCAGGTGAGCTGATCGCCAATGGCACGGTGCACCAGTGCAGCTGCCACCGAGGAATCTACGCCACCAGAAAGGCCCAGAATGACTTCTTCGTCGCCCACCTGCTCGCGGATGCGGGCCACCGCTTCGCCGACGTAATCGGGCATGTTCCAGTCGCGGCCGCAACCGCACAGCTCATGCACAAAGCGGTGCAATAGCCGCTTGCCTTGCACGGTGTGCGTCACTTCCGGATGAAATTGCACGGCGTAGAACTGCCGCGCTTCATCGGCCATGCCGGCGATCGGACAGGAGTCGGTCGAGGCCATCAGCTTGAAGCCCGGGGGCAGCGCGGTGACCTTGTCACCATGGCTCATCCACACCCGCAGCATGCCGTGACCTTCGGCAGTACGGTGGTCTTCGATGCCATCGAGCAAGCGGGTATGGCCGCGCGCGCGAACCTCGGCAAAGCCGAACTCGCGCGTATGACCGGTTTCCACCTTGCCACCGAGCTGCTCGGCCATGGTCTGCATGCCGTAGCAGATGCCCAGCACCGGCACGCCAAGCTCGAACACCGACTGCGGTGCTCGCGCGGTGTCGTCCTCGGTCACCGACATATGGCTACCGGAGAGAATCACGCCCTTGGCGGCAAATTCGCGCACGAAGGCATCGCTGACATCACAGGGATGAATTTCGCAATACACGCCGGCTTCGCGCACTCGGCGGGCGATCAGTTGCGTGACTTGCGAGCCGAAATCAAGAATGAGAATTTTCTGATGCATAACCGCTTCCGGGTGATGAGGAATGGCACACGCCGCAGCGCGCGTCAGTCGACGTGATAGTTGGGTGCTTCCTTGACGATCTGCACGTCATGCACATGCGATTCGCGTATGCCCGCCGAAGTGATCTCGACGAACTGCGCCTGACTGCGCAGCGCCTCGATACTGGCGCATCCGACATAGCCCATGCTGGCGCGCAGGCCACCGATGAGCTGGTCGATCACACGCAATGCTGAACCCTTGTACGGCACACGTCCCTCGATGCCCTCGGGAACGAGCTTATCGGTCTGGGTGGTGACTTCCTGAAAGTAGCGGTCAGCCGCACCCTGCTGCATCGCGCCGAGCGAACCCATGCCGCGATACGACTTGTACGAACGCCCCTGGTACATTTCTATTTCACCCGGCGATTCATCCGTGCCGGCGAACAGGCTGCCGAGCATCACTGACGAAGCACCCGCCGCGATGGCCTTGGAGATATCGCCCGAATAGCGGATGCCGCCATCGGCAATCAGGGGGATACCGAGTTTTTCCATGGCATCTGCGACATCCTGGATGGCGGTGATCTGCGGCACACCGACACCGGCCACGATGCGGGTGGTGCAAATCGATCCAGGTCCGATGCCGACCTTCACGCCATCGGCACCATGATCGACCAGGGCCTTGGCTCCCGTTGCAGTGGCAATGTTGCCGCCGATCACATCGATCTGCGGTGCGGTGCGCTTGACCCACTGCACCCGGTCGAGCACGCCCTGGGCATGGCCATGCGCGGTATCGACCACGATGACATCAACCCCGGCGGCGACCAGCGCCTCGACCCGCTCTTCGGTGCCCTCACCCACCCCAACCGCCGCACCAACCCGCAGTTTGCCCTGCTCATCCTTGCAGGCGTTGGGATGCTCGCTCGACTTGAGTATGTCCTTGACGGTGATGAGGCCGCGCAGTTCGAAGGCATCATTGACCACCAGCACCCGCTCCAGCCGATGCTTGTGCAGCAGCGCACGCGCTTCGTCAGGGCTGGCGCCTTCGCGAACATAGATCAACCGGTCATGCGGCGTCATGATGTCGCGCACCCGAGCAGCGAGGTTGGTCTCGAAACGGTAGTCACGGTTGGTGACCATGCCCAACACCCGCCCACGCTTTTGCCCGCCTTCTACCACCGGGAAACCCGAGACGCGGTACTGCTGCGTCAGTTCCAGCAATTCGCCAACGGTGATGTCGGGCGAGACCGTCATCGGGTCTTTCAGCACGCCGGACTCGTAACGCTTGACCTTGGCCACTTCGGCCGCCTGCTCCTTGACCGAGAGGTTCTTGTGCACGATGCCGATGCCGCCTTCCTGGGCCAGGGCAATAGCCAGCCGCGACTCGGTGACGGTGTCCATGGCCGCAGAAACCAGGGGCAGATTCAAGCTGATGTTGCGGGATAGGCGGGATCGCAGGCTGACGTCACGCGGCAGAACGATCGAGTGGGCGGGAACGAGCAAGACGTCGTCAAACGTCAGAGCCTTCTTGATGACACGCATGGCACCGTCCAAAAGGCGAATTATATGCCGCGATGCAAAGCGCCCCAAAGCCCCACGCTACGCTCTCCCCGCTGCGCGCCAACACCGTTCACAACAAATCATTCTTGACTAATCGCCCCAATCAATATAGCTTTGTAATTTAGATAAACAACATAACTGATTGATTTAATTATGATTTTTAAATATCAATTTAAAGTGATATCGGGCCATTCGTCGGACCATTTCGGCGCCGCACTGATGAGCGCAGCTTTCCTCCTCGCAATGACCGCAACAGCTGCCCAGGCGCAATTCAAATGCGTCGATCAGCAAGGCAAAACCAGCTATCGGCAGCTGCCCTGCGCAACCGGCACACGCTCTGTCGAAATGCAGCAGCGAATTGCTGCCTCGGGATCTCAATTCACCGGTTTGAATCCGAACAGCCTGCGACCATCAAGCACCGAATCATCGTCAGGCGGTAGCAGGGTTGACGCCGCCAGAACCGACTCGGAGAAAGTGGCCGCCACCAAAGCGGCACAGGTCGAGCAATCGAAAGAAAACTGCAACCGATCACGCCAGCGGGTCGCCATGCTGGAAATGGGTGGCAGGGTGGCGTTTGTCGATGAGAAAGGCGATCGGGTCTTCCTCACCGATATCCAGCTGGAGGCCGAACTGGAAAAAGCCCGCATCGACGTGCGGCAATGGTGCAGCGAATCCTGATTACACCCGCCTAAACAGGCTTGGCGTTTCGATCCGTTTTATCGCTGCCATCCTTGTCTAAACGACGCTTGGCCTGCACTTGGGCACGCCGGCGACGCGACTCCTTGGGATCAACCAGCAGCGCTCGATAGCACTCGATGCGATCCCCCTCTCGAAGCATGTATTCCGCCTCGACCAGCTTGCCAAAAACCCCGATCCGCGCCTGCGTCAGTGCCTGACTGAACAGTGGTCCCAGCGCCGGGGATTGCTGCTGTAGCTGCTGCACCGCCTGCGCAATGGTTGCACCGTCGGGTAACTCCAAGCTCAGCTGCTGCGCCGCATCTGGCAGGGCATGAAGAAAATCAACGCGCATGAAGGGTGAACTGGCTCAGGCCTTGAGCGCGATATCCAGCGCGTCAATGGCAAAGGTATTGGGCACATTAATGCCCTGCAGGATGCAACGGATGAAATAGCGGATTTCTTCTTTCAGCGGCTCGCGCTTGGCGACGCTGATCTCCATGACATCCGGCTCCATGTACTTGAGCACGTAATCGAAAAAACCGTCGATGTGCGCCATCTCTTCGCGGATCTTTTCGTAGTTACTCTTGAACAGCTTGATCTTCTGGCCGATGTAATCCATCTCGATATAGCCATCGGTGCCAGTGATGTTGAGTTTGCGTATCTTGACCGGGGTGATCCAGTTAGCCTGCACATAGGCAGAGGCGCTTGGATATTTGAGAAAGAACTCGACCGAATCTTCGCGATGCTCGATATGGTTGCGGCGCTTGTCGGAATACACCATGGTGGGCAATTCGCCCAGCAGATAATTGACCACATCAAGATCATGAATGGCCAAATCGACGGCGATATTGGCATCCTTGATCTGCGGTGGAAACACACCCACCCGGCGCGCCATGATCGACACCACCCGACCGATCTCGCCACGCTCGAGCAATTCCTTGACCTTGAGCACGGCCGGATTGAATCGCTCGATATGCCCCACCATCAGCTGCAATCCCTGCGCCTTGGCATATTCCTGTAACTGGCGCCCCTCCTCGATGGTGGGCGCAATCGGCTTTTCCAGCAACACATGCTTGCCCTGGCGCAGACACTCCATGGTCACTTCGGTATGCATCGAGGTCGGCACGCACACCGACACCGCCTGCAAGCCCGGCAGGGCCAGCACCTTGCGGTAATCATCGAAAGCCTCGCAGCCATATTGCCCGGCAATACCCTGTGCCACAGCCAGATTGGCATCGGCCACCGCCAGCAAACGGGCTTCGGGCATGTCATGCAGGGAACGCGCATGGTTCTTCCCCATGTTGCCCACCCCGATCACCGCATACTGCAAATTGCTCATCTTGAAAATCCTTGGAATTCTCGTTACGTCAATGCCAAACGACAGTCGATTCAGGACAGCGTTTTCCGAACCAAAGCAATGACCTCGCCGAGTTCGTCGTCGCGCATATAGGGGAACAACGGCAAATTGAGCACATGGCTGCACAACCAGGCGGCATCGGCACCACCCACTTTGCCTTTGAGATAAGCCTGCGCACCGGGCTGGGCCGACATGGGTGAGGGATAGATGTTGCCAAAGCCGATACCAGCAGCCTTGAGCGCACTCTCCAGCGCCAGTTTGTCCGCAGCGTCATCCACCAGGCAGACGTTGCAGTAGCCGTTTTCCTCATACCCCGCTGGTGCTGCGATCACCTGCAATCGTGGCGCGAGTGCGGCCAGTTCACGCCGGTAGCGATCGGCTGAGGCACGCCGCGCTGTCACGCGCGCCTGTACATGCTGCAGGCTGAGATCGACGAAGGCGGCTTGCAACGCGTCCATGCGCGAATTCCATCCGACCACACCGTGACCGTAATGCGCCACTCGGCCGTGATTAGCCAGACTTCGTACCGATGCCGCGAGCGCCTCGTCCTGGCAGAACACCGCACCACCGTCGCCGGCTGCGCCCAGCACCTTGGCTGGATAGAACGAGGTGGTTGCAATCTGTGCGCCGTGCATGATCGACTTGCCGTCCAGGCGAACGCCCCAGGCTTGCGCAGCATCCTCGAGCAGCGCTACGCCCTGTTCGCGACAAAGACTACGCAGCGCCTGCAAATGCTGGCTGCCCCAACCGTAGAGATGTACAACAATCACTGCTTTCGGTTGATGCGTCTGCAATGCCTCGCGCACCCGATCGATACTGAGGCTCTGAT
>CAIPUP010000319.1 GCA_903868285.1 uncultured beta proteobacterium | reverse complement strand
TGCCCTCGGCCACCTTCATGCAAGCGTGCACATACCGTCGGTCGAAAAGAGGGTCCTCACCCGAGAGGTTGATCTTTACCTGCGAATATCCCTGGTCAACATACCTGGCCACCTCGTCGCGCACATCGTCAATCGTGCGCTCGTTGAGAAAATAGCCTGCGACCGCCATCATCGGAACCTTGTCGCGAAGGCCGCCTAGCAGTTGAAACAGCGGCAATTGGGCGGCCTTTGCCGCGATGCCCCACAGCGCGATGTCAAACAGGCTGATGGCCAAAGTCAGAACAGGTCGGCCGTTGACCCGTTTCTGCCCCGCGGCAGTTCCAAGTGCGGCAATCATCCGTGTGTCACCGCCGACATAGTCACGTCCCAGGAACTTGATGGTTTCAAGCAATGGTGTGCCGCGCGGCGACGAGAAAGCTTCTCCAATCAAACCGTCGAAAGTCTCGATTTTGAGCATTACCACAGATCGGGCTGTGATCTTTCGACCCTTAAATTTCACCGGGCGCGCCAATGGGATAACGCATTCAGCAGCAACAATGCTCTTGATCACTCGTCCGTCTGCAGTTGTCGGATTTGTCATTTGATTCACCCTCAAGCACCTTTCAAGGAACCGCCTCCAGCAAGGAACGCCTCACCGGCACTAGGTCTTGCAACGTCTTTGACCAGCGCAACAATGACGCTGGCCACACTTCACCTCTTAACTATGCAGCGCACAAACGATAACTTCACAGGCATGACGCGTCTAGGACAAACATCGAATACCAATGAATTCATCAACCAATGATGGTTTATGCCAACTAACGATGACTACCGCCCGCGTCCTGTCGAATTCAATCGGGTGCCCCACCGCTACGGCACTCCATCAGTTGACTGGTAAAGAGAATACGGGCTGCATACGCATTTACCCCATGTACGCGCCACCATTGACCAATATGGTTTCACCGGTAACAAAACTTGCCGCGTCACTGCACAGGAATGCGATAACGCTTGCGATTTCTTCAGGTTTGCCAAGCCGCCTCAAAGGTGTACGGCTGACGATCTCTTCGCCTCGCGTTGCGATGTTTCTTGAAATCATTGGCGTTTCAATTGAACCTGGTGAAACCGCATTCGCTCTGATCCTTGGGCCAAGCTCCTTGGCCAGGGTTCGTGTAAATGCCAGAATCGCGCCTTTGGTCGCACCGTAGTGCCCATGCGTAATGCTTCCGCCAAGATGAGCTGCCTGGGACGCCATGTTGACGATGGCACCACCATCGCTCATGACAGGAATGGCCTGCCGGACAATGTAGAAGACGCCATTCAGGTTGACACTCATGGTGCGCAACCATTGCTCATCGGAAATATTCTCGATGAGATTTTCATCGTAGATCCCCGCGCAGGGGACCAGGAAGTCGATTTCCCCGAACCGCGAGACGCACGCGTCGACCACAGATTTGGCATCGGTCGAGTGGCCAGCATCGTATTTCATGCTGGCTACGCGCGACCCAGTTGGATCTAGCTTCGCAGCAAGCTCAGCAACCACATTCGAGTTCAAGTCGGCCAAGAACACCGATGCACCGCACTTGAAGAAATATTCTGCTGTCGCTCTTCCGATTCCACTCGCGGCGCCCGTGACAAGCAGCACTTTCTCTGCGAATTCGAACATGTGTATTTCCAATAGAGTTTTCTATCGCCGCTTAAAAATTGTCATCCATGCATTTACGCAGCTTGCCGCCACCGCTACAAGTGCGCGCCACCGGTCGCCTGCAGGTCTGCCCCGGTGATGAAGCTACCCGCGTCCGAGCACAGCAGCAAGGCTGCGCCGGCCAGTTCCTCGGGCCTGGCTGCACGTCCCATCGGGTTGGCGTTGCGCTCAATAGTCTGCCATTCACCCGCATCCACGCGGCGCCAGCTATT
>CAIPUP010000318.1 GCA_903868285.1 uncultured beta proteobacterium | reverse complement strand
GGTCACCAGATGGCCAAGCTTGAATTGCGGCCCTTTGCCCTCGACCATCTTCCATTCGATGCCATAGGGCGCGGCATGCTCCTTGACCAGATCAAGAAAGGTCTGCGGCAAATAGTGCGCATGAATATCGATGGCACCGTGACCGTGCGGATGATCATGGCAGGCGTCGTGCGAATGGGAGTGGCTCATGTCGGTCGACTCGAATCAAATATTAAAAGCAAATTACGCAGGAGAAATACGCGTTAAAAACGGCGACCCGCAGGTCGCCGTTTTAAATTGCAAAACGTTGTAAATAAAACAATGGCTCAGACTGCGAATTCCTCGCGCTTGTGACCATTCTTTTCCGCTTCCATCATCCAGCGCGGCGCGCGACCACGACCGGTCCAGGTATTGCCGCTGCTGTCACGGTATTTGATGGCCGCCTTTTTGCGGGTTTTACCGCCTTCAGCCGGCGCTGCCTTGGCACGCTTGCCAGCCTTGGCCGGCTTGCCGCCCTTGCCCATGGCAGCACGCAACTCAGCCAGGCTGACGTCGCTCTTTTCCATCTGCTTGAGGATGGCGCTCACCACCGTGTGGCGCTTGCGGGAAATGGCTTTTGCCTGCGCCTGGAGCTTGGCAATCTGCTTGGCAATGCTTGCGGGTGATTTCATGGTGATTCCTTTAATAAATGGATGCACTGAAATACTGCTGCCGTGGCGGCTGGCTTTCAGGACGATTAGCTGTGCACAGAACCAATCGCGGCGGGGATTAAGAAATTAAAATCGGAACAGCGGCCGGAATATAACCTTAAAAATGGGCTTGTGGCGGCCTGGTTGATGGCCAATTCGATTCGGGGCTAAATCTTTACGATTGCGAGTTTGATATTTCTGGTCGCCCGAGAATGAAAAAGACCCGCGTGGATCGAGCTTCACGATGGGGCTGTTTAGGTTCCGCGAGATGTCAGTGACCTTATGCTGGACCATTGATTCCAAATCGCGTTCTTTGTGCGCGAGATCCCGCCACAAGACTGGGGGGAGCAGGAGGGGGTTATTGATGCGCTGACGGGCTGATCAGGCCCCCAGCAAACGCCGTGCGAGCAGCGATTGCAAGTCACGTCGGCCATCGGCAATCACAAGCACCACAACGTCGCGCCCCATCACCCGATAGATTAGGCGATAGGGCTTGAAGAACACCTGACGGAAGTCCTTGATTCCGAGGTCGAGCAACTCTCTCGGGTAATTGCCGCGCTCAGGCATAACGACAAGTTGCTTTGCGGTGGCCAGCAGCCGATCCAGAACCTGGGCAGCGTTCGCGGGGCAGTCGAATTCGGCGATGTAATCGTAGATCGCCTCCAGATCCTGTTCAGCCCCTTCGGTGAGCAGGACCTTGTACTTGGATGTCATCAGACCATGACGCTCTTGGCCTTGAGCCGGGCCACGACCTCAGACAGTGGCTTGACCTTGCCGGCGGCCACTTCCCGCTGTCCCAAGGCGAGGACTTTGAGCAAAGCCAAGGTTTCCTGTGTTGCCTCGTAACTGGCCACGTCCTGCAACACCGCCTTGGCCTCACCGTTCTGGGTGATGACCAGGGGCTCGCGTTGCTCGCCAAGCGTGGCCAAAATCTCCGCCGCATTGGCCTTGAGGTAGCTGATGGGTTTGACTTGTGATGAGTAGCGCATGAAACCTCCGTTTGGACTGAATATAGTCCTTAAAAAGTCCGATGGCAAGAATGTCTCCGGGTAGCAATGGTGTCGTTGGCGGGTTGATGCGATGTTTGACAGGTTTGGTTCCGCTGCAAACCAGAATCGCGCAAACCCGTATGAATACTGGCTTCGTGGCCGATGACGACCAACGGGTTCACAGAGCGCAGAGAAAATATTTGCGATGGTGCCGGGTAGAGGAATCGAACCCCCGACCTTCTGATTACAAATCAGCTGCTCTACCGACTGAGCTAACCCGGCACGGGTAAAACGGACTACGCCATAAGACTGGAGCAGCAGACTACGCTGCGGGCAAGCAGCCTGCTGCCAGCGCCCGCACCGCCTTGACATAGCACTCGAGCGGGTTGCGCACGATGCCGGCGCCAATCTGGCCGACACCCGCCTGCTTATGGGCGATGCCTGTGGTCAGTACCGGACGGATGCCGGTATCGACCACCTTGCGAATATCGATGCCCGCCGGCGCCGACTCAAACTCGAGGTTGGGCAGGGACATCGAAGGATTGCGCGACCAGCTGATGTGATACATCTCGCGCGAATAAGCAATGGCCTGGGCCACCGTGCCGCCCACCAGCTGCACCAGTGCCGGCGAAGCCGCCAGCGACTGCCCGCCATAGCCGGCAGTCTCGCAGATGGCCGAATCGCCCAGATCGGGGTTGGCGTCCTCCTGCTTGAAGCCAGGGAAAAACAGCCCGACCGGGGTATCCGAGGGCGATTCAAACCAGGCTGCACCCAGACCCGAGACCCGGATGGCGGTGGTCACACCATTGCGGGCGATGGCGGTGACGATGCTGGACTTCTCCACGCCATGCGCCGCATCCATGATGGCCTTGGAGGCCACCATCGAGAGGTTCAGAAAGAACTGCGAAGTTTTTGCAATAAAATCAAGGACTTGGCGCGTTTTTTCGTTGTCGGTCGAGGTTCCCGCCAGAGCACCGCCGATGGCCATGTGAAACAGCGCGGTGGCTGCGGCGTTGCGGCTGTGCACCTCGTCACCCATCAGCAGAGCCTGCGACTGTATGGCCTTGAGGTCGATACCGCCGGGCAATGCGCCCAGCGCGGCCTTGAGCGCCGGTGCCAGCACCTCGGCCATCCAGCGCAGGCGCTGCATGACATCGCTCGAATAGGCGCCAAAGCGCAGCACCTTGCCGATGCCTTCGCTGAAATTGCTATAGGCCAGATTGCCATGCGTGGCATTGCGCACCACGAACACCGGCATCGAGGGCGAGATGGTGCCGGACATCGGTCCGACCGCCGACAGATCATGGTTCTGTACAAATTCCACCCGGCCGGCGGCTAGCTCCGCCATGGCCTGCTCGGGGCTGGCAGCCCAGCCTTCGTACAACATGGCGCCGATCAGGGTGCCCTTCATCGGATCGCACATCTGCGACCAGGCCACTGGTGCGCCGGCATGGGTGAGGGTGCGCCGGCCATCGCGCCAGAGTTCCGGCCAGATCTCATCCGCCCGCAGCGCCACGTCCACCAGCATCGGTTGCGCCGCCAGCATGCGGCTGACAGCCACCTCGTTAGCGGCGTCGACCTCGCTGCCGATATCACCGACACCCGGTGAACCTCCCATCAGCTGCGCCAGTTGCCAGGCCAGCAGCGGATCGCCGTCGCCGGCTGGTCGCCAATGCGCATGCACCAGCTGGCTTGCATCGGATGCGCGAATGCTGTCGTTGAAGGACTCCAGTCCGACATTGACCACAGACAGCGGCGACTGCAACAGCCTGGATGCCATGACCGAACCAGACACGCGGGTGCCCAGACTCAGAGCGTGCCGGTGGCGCCAGCCACGAAGCCGGCGAACATGTCCCAGCCGGAGGACTGGCCGACGCCGGTGAGGCGCTTGGCCGCTTCCATGGCACGGTCGACCGACTCATGCACCACCAGCGCCGACACCATCTCATGCAGCGGCGCAAAGCTCTGGCCCTGGATCAGGTCGCGAAACAGCGCAGCGCTGATGACATTGGAGCGGGTGGTGATGGCTTCGGAGAGCGCGCGCGCCACATCCAGCCACTCGCGTGAATCGTCCACCAGCTGGCGTGCGAACAATGCCGCACCGACGAAGTCGTCGCCCGAGGGCGTCAGACCAGGACCGAAGCCCAGCAGCGGCAGCGCGGTTTCACGCGCCATATTGTGGTCGCCCTTTTCCAGCGCCTTGAGAAAGGCGCGAATGCGCGGCATGCCCTGATCGAGCGGAAATTCCGGCTGGCCGCCGGTGGTGAGCACGCCCAGACCACGCGCCTCGCCCATCTCGCCGGTGCGCTTGCGCAGTACCGCTGCGCCCTCGGCCACCGAGCGACTGCCACGATCGCTGATGCGCATCGGCGACGGTCGCCACGGCAAGGCACGATCGATTTCGAACGTGCGCGGCGTCTCGCCACGAATGGATGCGCGCGGCAGCACCACCGCACGCGGATGCATGGCGATGTCCTTGGCCCCGACCCAGATCACTTCATTGGCCGCCAATAGATAGGGCGCGCCATCAAACGAAGGTACCGGCTCGGCCTTACCGCCCGAGCGCATCAGTGCCTCATGTGCCTTGTAACCGATTGCTGAGATGCCTTTCATGATGCGACCATCCTTGTTCCCGCTTTGCCGTCCATCGCCTCGACCGCCCGGTCGAGCGAAGTAATCACCACTTCACGCCCGGCGCTGCTGCCACCGGACCCTGCTGCTACACCACACTGTGCCGACTGCAAAAACTGCATCGCCGCCTGCACCTTTGGTCCCATGCTGCCGGGCGGAAACTGCCCGGCCAGATAATGTTCACGCGCCTCGCTCACGGTCAGACGATCCAGCAGCCGCTGCGTCGGGCGTCCGAAATCCAGCGCCACCTGATCGACACCGGTCAGCAGCAATAGTTTCTGTGCCCCGAGTTCGGTGGCTAGCATGGCGCTGGTGAGGTCCTTGTCGATCACCGCCGGCGCACCGTGGTAGCTGCCATCGGCAGCGCGCACCACCGGTATGCCGCCGCCACCGGACACCACCGGCAAGATGCCCGCCTGCATCAGCGCCCGCACGGCGTCGATCTCGAGAATGCGCAGCGGCGCCGGCGAGGGCACCACACGCCGCCAGCCTCGGCCGGAATCCTCGGCAAAGGTCCAGCCGGTTTGTTGCGCCATCTGCTGCGCTTCATCGGCAGAAAAAAAACGTCCCACCGGTTTGGTCGGATGCTGGAATGCCGGGTCGGCCGCATCGACCTCCACCTGCGTGACCATGGCACACACGCTGGCCGGCAGTCCAGCCTCGCGCATCACATTTCCGAGCGATTGCTGCAGCATGTAACCCATGCCGCCCTGGGAATGCGCCACGCACACATCCATGGGCATCGGCGGCAATTCGCTGGCGGTCCGCGCCATGCGAAACAGAATGTTGCCGACCACCGGACCATTGCCATGGGTGATCACCAGCTGCCAGCCAGCCTTGATCAGTTGCACCAGTTGCCGGCACACGCCAGCCATGACTTCCAATTGCTCTTCTGCCAGACCTCGAATATTGGGCGGGTAGACGGCATTACCACCAAAAGCCACCACCGCGATGCGTGCGGCGCTCATGAGACCACCGCCTTGCTGCGTTCTGCCTTGCCGCTGGCAAGATTTAGCGCGCTCTGACTTGGCGCGGCTGCAGCGAGTTGCGCCAGCAAAGGCAGCACCACCATCGCTGCCGCGCTGGAAGAATCTGCCAGCGTGACGCCGGCCTGCAGCAGGCATTCACGCTGCGCTGCAAGGTTTTGCGGGTCATCTGCGGTGCCGGTGACAAAGCCAATCACCGACAGCGCGCGACCATCGGCCGAGGCGATGGCGCACGCCTGGCGAATGGCAGGGGCGAGGGCACCAGCCGGATCGGCATGACTGCCCCAGCCCAGCACCACATCCAGCAAGATCACGGCCACCGTAGGGTCGGCGGCCTCGGCCAGCAGGCGCTCGATGCGCAACTGCGGATCGATCATCGGATGCGGTCGACCCACAGTGAAAACATCGTCACCCAGATCGACCGCCGTGTGTTCCTGCGAGCACCGCGCATCTGACAGCAGCAAGGATTTATCCAGCGGCACATTCGACCAGCAACGCAAGCCATGCGCTTGCCAGATGGCCTGGGCCTCGGTGCAGAAGGTGCCACCAGAGAACAAACCGCGGACATAACGCTGCTGCGGGCTGTGCTGCGCGCTGTTCTGCGAGCTGTTCTGCGCGTTGTCCAAGGGCTTGGGCAGTGCAGCTACGTTGACCGATTCCGCCGCGCCGACGCGGGTCGCCGTATCGGCCTTGCCCTTGCCCTTGCCCTGCACCAGCGCAACCGCCTGTGCGGCGGCTTCGAACAGCGTGCCGACCGGAGTGATACCCGGCAGGGCTGCAGACGGTGAAGCGCCCAGAAACAGCACCACAAAGTGTTTGCCGGTCTGCGCTGCCAACTGCTGCATGCGCGCGTTCAGGCTTTGCACCACCGGCGCAGCCGGTGGCTTGGAAATCAATACGATGACCTCGGTCGAGGCATCCGCTGCCAGCATTTCCATGGCGGCATGCAAGCTGATGCCGCCGATGGCTGCGCTCGGATCGCGCCCGCCGGTGCCCAACGCGTGCGACACACCCTCGCCCAGCGCGTGGATCTGGCAGCTGACTTCCTGCAGACCCGTGCCGGAGGCACCCACCAAGCCTATGCGACCACGTCGCACCTGGTTGGCAAAACCCAGCGGTACCCCACCGACGATGGCAGTGCCGCAATCCGGCCCCATCACCAGCCGGCCATGGGCCTGGGCCAGTTGCTTGATGGCCAGCTCCTGTTCCAGCGGGACATTGTCCGAAAACAGGAATACATCCAAACCGGCCTTGATCGCCTTGAGCGCCTCGGCCGCCGCATACGCACCGGGTACCGAAATCTGTGCCAGGCCTGACTTGTTGCCCGCCTCGTTAGCGGCTGCGACCGCCATCGCCATCGACTGTGGCGACATCTGCTGCACGCCGGGTTGGCTTGCTGCCGCCTTGCCCGCAAGCAGTCGCTCGGCCAGTTGCAACGCCGCAGCGACACGACTGCCGTCATGGTCGTCGGCGTCCTCCACCAGCACCATCAGATCGGCGGCACGCGCTGCGCGCAGAGCATCGCTGAATAATCCGGCCTGTTCCAGTATTGCCTTGTTGGCCTCGGTACCCATCAGCAGCGTGGCACGCGCCACACCGGTGGCAGCACGTACCTCCTCGGCGATGCGCATCAGCGCCACCGAGTCCTTGTACAGATTGCTGCGAACGGATACCTGCAGGGTCATGGTCAGCGCACCTATTTCACGATTCGCAGACTGGGCTTGCCAGTCGCGGCTGGATCCAGCGCCACCACCGAGGAAGCAGGCGCACTCGATGCGCCGGGCGCAACACCAGCAACCGGACTCAAGCCAGGACTAGCCCCTGGGCTGACTGCCGCGCCGACCGCGGGACTCGATGCGGGACCCGATGCAGCGCTGTCCGAAGCCACCGAAGGCTGAGCCTCGAACGACATACCCTGGCCGTTTTCACGGGCATAAATGGCGCTGACGGTACACACCGGAATCAGCAATTCGCGCGCCACACCGGAGAAGCGTGCGGTGCACTCCACCATATCGTTGCCGATATGCAAACGATTGGTCGCCAGCGGCCCGACGTTGAGCACGATTTCGCCATCGCGCACATATTCCATCGGCACCCGGGTATTGGCGTCCACCATCACCGAGACATACGGCGTATAGCCGTTGTCGACGCACCACTCGTAGATGGCACGCATCAGGTAGGGCTTGGTGGAGATGGGTTCGGACATGCCAGGCTCTCGCTACGGTCTTAAATTCCTCAATTAAATCAAATACTTACTTACGCATCACTTTCTCGGACGGGGTCAGTGCGTCGATGAAGGCCGGGCGCGAGAACAGACGCTCGGCGTATTTCATGATCGGCGCGGCAGACTTGGGCAGCGCAATGCCGTAGTAATCCAGGCGCCACAACAGCGGCGAGATGGCTACATCCAGCATCGAGAATTCATCGCCCAGCATGTGCTTTTGCTTGGTGAACACCGGTGCCATCTGCACCAGACGGTCGGAGACATGCGCCCGCGCCTTGTCCTGGGCCTTGGCATTGCCATGCTCCAGCGCTTCGATCTGCGAGAACAACTCGACCTCGAACTGAAACAGGAACAAGCGCGCCCTGGCCCGCATCACCGGATCGGCCGGCATCAGTTGCGGATGCGGGAAACGCTCGTCGATGTACTCATTGATGATGTTGGATTCATACAGAATCAGATCGCGCTCGACCAGTACCGGCAGACGGTTGTACGGGTTCATCACCGCGATGTCTTCGGGCTTGTTGTACATGTCTACATCGATGATCTGGAAGTCCATGCCCTTCTCGTACAGGACGATGCGGCAACGCTGCGAAAACGGGCAGGTGGTTCCGGAATACAGGTTCATCATGTCTTGGACATCCTTGAAAAATACCGGCGCAGCGCCATGCGTCGCAGTGACGCACATGCCTGAAACCGGGGAGCAGCGGGCAGGCGGGGCGGATTCGCCCCTGCCGCCGTCAGTGCACGTCTTTCCAGAATTCCTTTTTCAGGAAATAGGTCAGAGCGATCAGCAGTCCGAGAAACATCAACACCATCACGCCCAGGCGCTTGCGGGCAATCTGTTCGGGCTCACCCATCCAGACCATGAAGGTCACCAGATCACGCACCGTGCGATCGAACTCCAGTGCAGTTTGGCTACCCGGGGTCTCGATGCGGGTGGTCTTGAGCAGATAGCGATGCGAACCATCGGCCTCGGTGACCGACTCGGCACGCGCAAAACGCTTGGCCTGCAGCTGGGCCGCACGCAATTCGTCAGCCGTCTTGAACTCCTTGACCTCGAGCACCGCCTGACCGGACTGCGGCCACAGCACATGCGGCATGGCCACACGCTCGAACACCAGATTGTTCCAGCCGGTGGTGGTCGACGGATCGCGATAGAAGGTGCGCAGGTAGGTGTAGAGCCATTCAGCACCACGCGAGCGCGCTTCCACCGACAAATCCGGCGGCGCTGCACCAAACCACTCCTTGCCATCCTTGCGCGTCATGCCGGCGTTCATCATCTCGCCGACTTTTTCACCTGCGAACAGCAGGTTGTCCTTGATCTGCTGATCGGTCAGCCCGATATCGCGCAGCTTGCTGTAGCGCATCAGTGACGCCGAGTGACAGCCCATGCACTGGTTGACGAAGGTGCGTGCACCACTTTGCAGGCTGGCCTGGTCACGCACATCGATATGCACCCGATCCAGCACCAGCTCGGCGCCACCGGCGGCGACGGAACCCGAAAGCGAAAGCAAGGGCAGACCGATCGACGCCGACAGCGCGAATGACATAACAAACGATTTCACGGTTTTCATCCAGTCACCCTTTCCGGCACGGGTTTGGTCTTGTCGCGTGCCGAGTACCACGGCATCAGAACGAAGAAGGCGAAATACAGCACGGTGAAAAAGCGCGCCAGCAAGGTGGCGGTTTCAATGCCACCGATCTTGCCGAGGAAATCGGTCGGCTTGGTACCCAACCAGCCCAGCACCAGGAAGCTCACCACGAACACCGCCAACCACAACTTGTATTCCAGGCCGCGGTAGCGAATCGACCTCACCGGGCTGCGGTCCAACCACGGCATCAGAAAGAAAATCAGAGTCGAGGCACCCATGGCCGCCACACCCGGGAACTGCGATTCGAACATCGGCGGCACGGCACGCAGAATCGAGTAGTAAGGGGTGAAGTACCACACCGGTGCGATGTGCTCGGGGGTCTTGAGCGGATCGGCCGGCACAAAGTTGTTGTGCTCCAGGAAATAGCCGCCGACCTCGGGCGCAAAAAACACGATGGCAAAGAACACGAACAGGAACACCGAAGCGCCGAACATGTCCTTCACGGTGTAGTACGGATGGAAGGGAATGCCATCCAGCGGTATGCCCTTGGCGTCCTTCTTGTCCTTGATCTCGACGCCGTCCGGGTTGTTGGAACCGCCCTCATGCAGCGCCAGGATGTGCGCTGCGACCAGACCCAGCAACACCAGCGGCAGGGCAATCACATGGAAGGCAAAGAAGCGGTTCAGTGTGGCGTCGGACACCACGAAATCGCCGCGTATCCAGACCGCCAGATCCGGCCCGATGAGTGGCACCGTGCCAAACAGGTTGACGATCACCTGCGCGCCCCAGAACGACATCTGCCCCCACGGCAACAGATAGCCGAAGAAGGCCTCGCCCATCAACGTCAGGAATATCAGCACGCCGAAAATCCAGATCAGCTCTCGCGGGCGCTGATACGAGCCGTACATCAGGCCACGGAACATATGCAGATAGACGCAGATGAAAAACGCCGATGCGCCGGTGGAGTGCATGTAGCGGATCAACCAGCCACCCGGCACCTCGCGCATGATGTACTCGACCGAAGCGAAGGCCATACTCGCATCGGGCTTGTAGTTCATGGTGAGGAAGATACCGGTGGTGATCTGGATCAGCACCAGCATCGAGAGCGCACCAAAGAAGTACCAGAAGTTAAAGTTCTTCGGCGCGTAGTACTCGGAAAGATGCGCCTTCCAGGTTGAAATCAGCGGGAAACGCTGATCCACCCAGGTCAGCAGACCGCTCACCGGACGGTTGAGCGGGCCGGCGAAGTCGATGTTGACCGGTTCTTTCTGGGATGCGGCCATGGCTTATGCCCCCTTCTGATCTTCGCCAACGAGGATCTTGCCCTCGGACAGGAAGGTGTGTTGCGGCACGATCAGGTTGGTCGGTGCAGGCACACCCTTGTAGACACGCCCGGCGAGGTCGAACTTCGAGCCATGGCAGGGGCAATAGAACACATTGTCTTCAGGCTTGAAGGTCGGCGAGCAGCCCAGATGGCTGCAGATGCCCACGGCCACGAACACCTCCGGCTTGATCGAGCGCAGCTTGTTCTTGGCATAGCCGGGCTGCTGGTTGCTGCCCGACTCGGGATCGGCCACCAATGCATCGCTCTTGGCCACCGACTCGATCATTTCCTGGGTGCGCTTGACCACCCACACCACCTTGCCCTGCCATTCGACGTCGATTTTCTGACCGGGTTCGAGGCGGCTGATGTCCACCTCCACCGGTGCGCCGGCCGCCTTGGCACGGTCGGAGGGGGTCATGCTGGAAGCAAACGGGTAGACCGCTGCCGCAACGCCGGCGACACCGCCAGCGACTGTGGTGCCGATAATCATATTTCGGCGGGCAAGATTGGGCTGATCGCTCATCGGGAAAGCCTTGTGCCTGGTTAAAACCGCAAAAAACGGCGAACGGTTCGCCTTGGGATGGATAGTACGAACCGAGATTCTATCCCAGTTGGCGGGAAAAAGCCAAATCCATCATGTTAAGTTATTGATTTTAAAGGGATTTTATAGCCGCTATCGGCGACCTAAACGCTCGCCGGGGTGACTTTGCGGGGATTGCCGAGGCCTGTTTAAGGCCTACAACCGCCCTCCCGAAACAACGCGAACCGCTCAGACCGGACTGTCGATATCGATGAATTGCGCGGCCAGCGCCGTTTCACTGGTCAACCAGGCTGCCAGCGACTGCACCCCGAAGCGCTCGGTGGCGTGATGCCCGCAGGCCAGAAAGGCGACACCGGACTCGCGCGCCAGGTGTACATGCTGCTCTGAGATTTCGCCGGTGAGAAACACATCGACATCCAGGTTAAGCGCACTCTCGAACAGGCTCTGGGCCGCGCCGGTACACCAGGCCACCCGCTTCACCGGTCGTGCCGGGTCGCCGATGAGCAAGGGCGCACGCCCCAGGCACTGCGTCACCCGCGCTGCCAGATCGCTCAGTTTGTCGCCTGGCTGGTTGCTGCCATGACACAGCAAGTCCTGCTCGCCGCAGCGCCCGGTCTCGGTCAAGCCCAGCACGCGCGCCAGCCCCGCGTTATTGCCCAGCTGCGGATGGGCATCCAGCGGCAAGTGATAGGCATACAAATTAATGTCGGCCGCTAGCAATCGCGCCATGCGCTCGCGCCGAAAGCCCAGCAGGCGTGGCTCCTCACCACGCCAGAACCAGCCGTGATGCACCAGGATGGCATCCGCCCCGACCGCCACCGCGGCCTCGATCAGCGCCAGACTGGCGCTGACGCCGGTCACCACGCTACGCACCTCGGACCGGCCCTGCACCTGCAAGCCATTAGGGCTGTAGTCGCGAAAGCGCTCCGGCTGCAACAGACCATCGAGTCGTTGGGTCAGTGCATCACGCTGCATCGGCTTGCCTTCCACGCGTAAGATCATCGTCAGTCGTTGTTTGCTTCAATTAATGCCCACCAAGTACGTACAAACTCAATCCGGTCCGAAACGCCCCCATGAAAAGACTCTGGCTCACCTTTGCTCAGGCCACCACCATCGCGCTGGCCGCGCTGTTCGTCGTCGCCACGCTGCGTCCGGAATGGCTGCAGGGTACGCCGCGGATCGACGCTGCGCCGATCATTTCGGGCGAGGCCGGGGGACTGGAGTTGCGTCAGGCGGTACAGGATAACCCGGTGGCACGGGCTGGCTCCTATAGCGATGCGGTGCGCAAAGCGGCACCAGCGGTGGTGAATATTTTCACCAGCAAGGAAGTCAAGGCGGCCCGCCACCCCTTTCTCAGCGACCCGCTGCTGCGGCAGTTCTTCGGCGACCGGCTGCCGGACCAGGCGCCGTCCCAGCGCGCTACCGGACTGGGCTCGGGCGTCATCATCAGCCCGCGCGGTTATGTACTCACCAATCACCATGTGGTGGAAGCAGCCGATGAAATCGAAGTCGGCTTGGCCAACGGCAAGAAACTGCGCGCGCGACTGGTGGGATCAGACCCGGAATCCGATCTGGCCGTACTGCAAATTCAGGCCGAGGGCCTGCCAGTGATCACCTTTGGCGATGACCAGGGCCTGCGGCTGGGCGATATCGTGTTGGCCATCGGCAACCCACTGGGCGTCGGCCAGACCGTCACCATGGGCATCGTCAGCGGTCTGCATCGCACCGGTCTTGGCATCAACACCTTCGAGAACTTCATCCAGACCGATGCCGCCATCAATCAAGGCAACTCGGGTGGCGCATTGATCGATACGGCCGGCAACCTGGTGGGCATCAACACCGCGATCCTGTCGCAGACCGGTGGCTCGATCGGCATTGGTTTTGCCATTCCGGCCTCGACCGCACGCAGCGTGACCGAGAGCATCATCGCCAAAGGCAGTGTGGTGCGCGGCTGGATAGGCGTCGAAGCGCAGGAGATCACGCGCGAGCTGGCCGAGTCGTTCAAACTGCCCGGCACTGAAGGCGCACTGATCGCCAATGTGATTGCTGGTGGCCCGGCCGCACGCGCAGGCGTCAAATCCGGCGATGTGCTGCGCGCGGTCGACGGTAAGCGCGTTGGCAACCCGGGAGAAATGCTGAATCTGGTCGCGGCCCTGGCACCTGGTCAGTCCAGCAAGCTCACGCTGTGGCGTGCCGGTCAGGAGCTGGTGCTGACGATCGAGGTAGGTACCCGGCCGGCGCAGGGCAAGCGCGGGAAATAAGCACGCCCCGGCACACCTCAGAACTCGTCAGGACGCAGCCGGATCGCTATCGATCTTCGGTCGCGCCGGCTGGAATCCGGCGATGAAAACGCCAATTTCATACAGCACCCATAGCGGGATCGCCAGCATGAACTGCGACACCACATCCGGCGGGGTGAAGATCGCGCCCACCACAAACGCGCCGACGATGATGTAGGGTCGGATTTCCTTGAGCTTTTCCACAGTCACCACGCCCGAACGCACCAAGACGATCACCACCACTGGCACCTCGAAGGTCACGCCAAAGGCGATGAACATCGATAGCGCGAAAGACATGTAATTCTCGATGTCTGGTGCAACCGAAATACTCTTGGGCGCGATGGTGTAGACGAACTCGAACACCACCCCAAACACGAAGAAATAGCAAAACGCGATACCCAGCAGAAACAGCACTGTGCTGGCTATCACCAGTGGCAGCACCAGCTTTTTTTCATGCGCATACAGGCCCGGCGCGACAAAGGCCCAGGCCTGATACAGCACATAAGGCAAAGCCACCACAAACGCCACCACGCCAGCCACTTTCAGCGGTACCAGAAACGGCGCGATCACACCCGTGGCAATCATCTTGGTGCCCTCAGGCAGCGCACGCATCAGCGGATGGGCCATGAAGTCGTACAACTCCGGCGCCCAGGGCAGGATGGCAAATAACACCAGAAGCACCGCCACCAGCGCCCGCACCAGGCGCTGGCGCAACTCCACCAGATGCGAAATGAAGGTATCGGATTGCATCATGTGGTTTTACTCGCTGACGTTGGCTGCATTTCAGCCAACGATTCCGCTGAGGCTTGCGACAGCGGCGGCGGCGTTGTGCTTGCGTTTTCGTGTTCGCGTGCGACTTCGGTCGCAGGCTCGGTCCCAGGCGCAGTCATCGGCGCAGGCACCGGCGCAGTCACCGGCTCAGTCACCGGCTCAGTCACCGCCTCAGTCAGCCCGGCATCGGCAGCCAGGGTGGCCGGATCCAATGCTGCTGCCAGCGGATCCACACTGTTCGAGACATCCTGACCGATGGACTGCATCGAGGCCTCAGCCTGGCTGACCTCGCTGCGAAATCCGCTGTCCAGGGACTGCGCGGCCTCTTCGAACTGAGTCTTGAACTTGCGCAACTCTTCCAGCTCGATTTCGCGGTTGATGTCGGCCTTGACGTCATTCACATAGCGCTGCAGACGACCAAACCAGGCACCAACGGTCTTGGCCACGCCCGGTAATTTTTCAGGGCCGATGACCACCAGTGCCACCACCGCAATCACCAACATTTCCGAGAATCCGACGTCAAACATGACTGTCCAGCATCCGGTTGATCCCGATCATCCTGTTGCCAGTGTCGGGGAATTCGTACAGCGAAAAAAAACGCCGGGACAGACCCGGCATCATCAAGACAAACTGCGGCAACCGATCCGCGCAGCGCTGGCCGACGCGACTGCCACGACCCGGATCAGGCCTTGGATTTTTCCTTCACTTCGCCTTCGAGCGTGTGCCCGCTACTCTGCACCACGGTCGAGGCCGCCGCATCTGCTGGCTTGTCGGCCGATGCCTCTTTCATCCCATCCTTGAAACCGCGTACTGCGCCACCAAGGTCAGTGCCCAGATTGCGCAATTTCTTGGTGCCGAACACCAGCAGCACAATTACCAAAACCACCAGCCAGTGCCAGATGCTCCAGGTTCCCATGTCGAACTCCTTAGTCTTGCGCCCCTCGCGGCGGGCGATGTGCAATATGCATTGTGCGATCTGCGATGTGCTGCGCGCAAAATTCGATGCGCTGAGTACCGTCGTTCCGTACCGTAGTTCCGTACCGTCGAGCACTACTGATGCGGCGCGTTGTGCTTTGGTGCTTGTTGGGTGGGTACGATCATCGGCCCGAGATGCTGTGGACCAGCGATCAAATGCAGGTGCAAATGATACACCTCCTGCCCTCCGACGCGTCCAGTGTTGATGATGCTGCGAAAGCCTTCAGCCGCTCCCTGCTCGCGTGCGATACGACCGGCCAGCATCAGCATCGATCCCAGCGCGTGATGGTGTTCCTCGGAGGCATCGTACAGCGTCGACAGGTGCTGCTTCGGTATCACCAGCAGATGCATAGGCGCGACCGGACTGATGTCATGAAATGCCAGTAACTCATCGTCCTCGTATACCTTGCGGGCTGGAATCTCGCCGCGCACGATGCGACAGAAAATACAGTCGGCGTGGGTGTTTGCGGCCATATTTGCGGCCAATGGCTTTGCGCTGTCAGTCATGGATCACCCCGAAACTCAAACTTGAACTTGAACTTGACCCCGGTCAGGTTACGGTTTGCGCGCTGCCTTTTCATCCAGCCCCGACAGTCCCTCGCGCCGCTGCAACTCGTTCAATACATCCTGCGGGCCGAGCTGGTAGTGCTCGAGCATGATCAGGCAGTGAAACCATAGATCGGCGGTCTCGCCGACAATGCGCTGGCGGTCACCATCCTTGGCTGCCATCACGGTTTCCGTAGCCTCCTCGCCGATCTTCTTGAGGATGGCATCTTCCCCGCGCGACAGCAGTCGCGACACATAGGATCGCTCCGGATCGCCACCGTTGCGGCCATGGACTACCTCGGCCAGCCGGGCCAATACATCATTCATACCGGTTCCTCATGACTTGGCCTTGGAATACATGGTCGCAGGGTCTTTCAACACCGGCTCCAGCTCGATCCAGCGATGCTGCTCCAGGCCGCGATAAAAGCAGCTATGCCGACCGGTGTGGCAGGCAATCCCCCCCTGCTGTGCCACCTGCAGCAACAACACGTCGTCATCGCAATCGATCGCCATGCCAAGCACTGTTTGCACATGGCCGGACTCCTCGCCCTTGTGCCACAGCCGATTGCGTGAGCGCGACCAGTACACCGCCTCACCGCGTCGCAGCGTAGCCTGCAAGGCCTCGCGGTTCATCCAGGCCAACATCAGCACCTTGCCGCTTGCAGCTTCCTGGGCAATCACCGGAATCAGCCCATGCTCGTCCCAGCGCAGACGCTCCAGCCAGTCTGGTGCTGCGACTGCGCCGCCATCCGCCAGCGTCGGGCTCATAGCCGCACCTCAATGCCGCAACCGGCCATGTGCTGCTTGGCTTGGGTAATGCTGTATTCGCCGAAATGAAAAATGCTCGCCGCCAGCACCGCATCGGCATGACCTTGCAGGACACCAGCGGCGAGATGCTCAAGGCTGCCGACGCCACCGCTGGCGATCACCGGAATTTCCAGCGCATCGCTCACTGCACGCGTGAGTTCGAGATCAAAGCCCACGCGCGTGCCATCACGGTCCATGCTGGTGAGCAGGATTTCTCCTGCACCCAGCGACTGCATGCGTTGCGCCCATTGCACCGCATCCAGACCGGTCGGCTTGCGGCCGCCATGGGTGAAGACTTCCCAACCACTGCCATCGGCACGTCGCTTGGCGTCGATCGCCACCACGATGCATTGCGCGCCATAGCGACCGGAGGCTTCGGCCACCAGCGCCGGGTTGGTCACAGCCGAAGTATTGATGGAAACCTTGTCCGCGCCGGCATTGAGCAGGCGCCGTACGTCCTCCACCTTGCGCACGCCACCGCCCACGGTGAGCGGAATGAACACCTGCGCCGCCACCTCCTCGATGACATGCAGGATCAGATCGCGATCATCCGAACTGGCGGTGATATCCAGAAAGGTCAGCTCGTCAGCGCCCTGTTCATCGTAGCGACGGGCGATTTCCACCGGATCACCGGCATCGCGCAGCGCGACGAAATTGACGCCCTTGACCACCCGACCGCTGGTCACATCCAGGCAGGGAATGATGCGCTTGGCCAGACTCATACGATGCATTCCCCTACGCGACGCTGCCTGGTCACCCGCTCAGGCGCCGGGCGAGAGTTTTTCGGCCAGGGCCAGCGCCTGACGAAAGTCAATGGTGCCTTCATAGATGGCGCGGCCGGTGATGACACCGCTGATACCCTCAGCCTCCACCGCACACAACGCCTCGATGTCGGGCAGCCCGGTCAGGCCGCCGCTGGCGATCACCGGCACGCGCAGGGTGCGCGCCAGCTTCACCGTGGCCTCGATGTTCACGCCACTGAGCATGCCGTCACGACCGATGTCGGTGTAGATCACCGCCTCGGCGCCGTAGTCCTCGAATTTCTTGGCCAGGTCGAGTACGTCATGGCCGGTCAGCTTGGACCAGCCCTCGACC
This sequence comes from uncultured beta proteobacterium, assembly GCA_903868285.1. Classification (GTDB taxonomy): domain Bacteria; phylum Pseudomonadota; class Gammaproteobacteria; order Burkholderiales; family SG8-39; genus CAIPUP01. The sequence continues at coordinate 35 of CAIPUP010000318.1, read as the reverse complement.
GCCACCTTGCCGTCCTTGGCGTCCAGTCCGACGAT
>CAIPUP010000317.1 GCA_903868285.1 uncultured beta proteobacterium | reverse complement strand
CCGCAGTCGGTTTATGTCACGCACTATTCGCGCCTGACAGACCTGGTCAATATTGCTGCAAGCATGCATCGCCTGATCGATGCCCATGCCGAACTCGCATTGGCTGTGCGCAGCACAGGCGCGGCACGCGAGGACGAACTGGTAGCAGGCGTGAAGCGTTTATTTCTTGCCGAAACCGCGCGTTTCGGTTGCACGCTGGGCGAGGAACAGGCACTGGCCCTGATGGGTCTGGATATCCAGCTCAACGGTCAGGGGCTGGCGTCCTGGCTCGATAGCCGATAAGCCTGCGCATTCGATTCAGCCGCATTCGATCCCGCCACTTCTGCAGCGACCACCGGCAACACCCGCCCTTGCTGCAGCAGATGCAGCAGGTGCGCCTGCACCGAGCGCGCTGCTGCGGCCACCAGCCGCGGGTCCAGATCGCGATAGACCAGCGCCACCAGTTGCAATGGGGTTAAGCCTGCGTTGCCGGTCTGTGCGGTCAGGGCATCGATGATGGCTTGTTCACGTTCCAGTCGGTGATGAATGAAAGCCGCCAGATGCGACTGAGGATGCTCGATCGCCGGGCCGTGCGTCGGCCAGTAGCGTTGCTCGTTGCGCTGCTGCAACTTGCGCAATGACTTTACATAGTCGCCCATGTTGCCGTCCGGTGGCGAGATCACCGTGGTCGACCAGGCCATGACATGGTCACCCGAAAACAGCGTCTGCTGCTGCGGAAACGCAAAGCAAAGATGGTTCGATGTGTGTCCCGGCGTGTGCACCGCTTGCAAGATCCAGTCGCTACCGCTGACGCTGTCACCATCGTGCAGAACGTGGTCGGGGAGGAAATCCCAGTCGGCACCCGCCTCGCCGGTGGCATCCTGCCGTGCGCCGCCATGCGGCCCGTAGGCATAGGTCGGTGCCCCGGTGGCCTGCTTCAGTGGCGCAGCCGCCGGAGAATGATCGAGATGGGTGTGCGTGACCAGAATATGCGTCACGGTTTCATGCGCCAGCGCTTGCAACAGCGCGTCGATATGCGCCTGGTCGAGCGGTCCGGGATCGATCACCGCCACATCGCCATGACCGACGACATAGGTGCCCGTACCCTTGAAGGTGAACGGCCCGGGGTTGCGTGCGATCAGCCGTCGTATCTGCGGTGCAACGGGTTCCAGTCGTCCGTATTCGAACGACAGCTCACGTCGGTAGGGAATGTCCACGGGGTGTGGCGCGGCAGCGCAGCGAGCCTAGGCTGCTGCCTGCGGTAACACCCAGCTGGCAAAGCCGCAACCGACATACCACTCCTGATACGGGTGGTAGCCGATCATGTCAAAGCCCTTGCCACCGACAGCGGCATGCGCGGTGAGCCAGTTACGCACTTCGGCTGTGCCATTGCCGGCCGGTTCCATGCGCTGATCGAGAAAGCGTACCAGTTGCTCGATGTTGCCGGTCTTGAACTCTGCCATGCAGTCCATATCGAACTGCTCATCGATGCGGCCCATGTCATGTTCGCCGATGGAGTGGCTCAGCCCGCCCGTGGCCATGATGGCCACACGCAGATCGCCGGGAAAGCTATCGATCGCTTTGCGAATCAGGCGTCCCAGTTCAACGCAGCGTTGTGGGGTGGTCATGGGCGGTTCGACGGTATTGATGATCACTGGCACGATGGCCGGCGGCGGGTTGACGCCCATACGCCAGAGCGGGATCACGAAGCCGTGATCCAGTTCCATGTGATGGGTCAGCGAGGGTTCGAAATTGTTGGCAAAGGCGGTGTTGGCCAGATGCATGGCGAATTCAGGATGACCAGCGATGGTCTTGTAGGGCACGCCCTTGAGCCAGGGCTCGGGCGGGCCGTTATGGGTTTCGCCCACACCAAAGCAAATGCTGGGCAGATTATTGATAAAGAAATTCACCCAATGGTCGGGCGAAATCATCACCAGCACATCCGGTCGGGCCTCGTGGTAGCGACGACTGAGCTCCTCGAAGGTCTTGCTGATGCTGGCAACACGTTCCGGACCAACCGCGTCCCAGGCGCGTGCCATGAGCGGGGCGTGGCTGGCTGCAAAGGCACCGACGAGCTTAGCCATGCGCGGCCTCCTTGTTTGCGGCATTGGATGCGGCAGGACCGGTCTTACGGATGCGCTCGAGAAACCAGGCTTCGTTTCGGCCAACAGCAAAGAAATAAAAACGGATCAGATACGGGTTGACCAGCTTGGCCAATGTCGTGACGTCATCGGCATCGACCGCGGCACGCACCTCCGGCTTGAGTGGGTAGCGCGCCAGCACCGCTTCGCGATTGGCCTTGAATTCTTCGGCTGCAGCGGGTTGCTGCAGATCGAACATCAGTTTGCTGAGCCAGTAATCTCTCATGGGGTGGCCTTGGGTTATGAGTCGGGATGATGGTTGTGCAGTGGAAACCTGCAATGGACGATTCGGGCGGTAATCGGGCAGTAATGACCAGCCTCAATGCACTGCCACCAGCTCGGCCAGCTTGTCGGGATCGGCCAGCAGGCTGTTGCTGTCACCGGCATGCACGATACGGCCGCGATTGAGCACCAGCGCGGTCTGGGTGACGCTCAGCGCCAGCCGGGCTGACTGCTCGACCAGGATCAGCGTCAGCGAATCTTCGCGTACCAGGCGCTGCAAGCCCGAGAGAATGGTCTCGACGATGATGGGTGCCAGGCCCTCGAGCGGCTCGTCCATCAGCAACAGTGTCGGATTGCCCATCAGTGCGCGACCGATGGCCAGCATCTGCTGTTCGCCACCCGAAATCTGGTTGCCCATGTGGCGGTCACGTTCCTTCAGGCGCGGGAAAAAGTCGTACACCCGCTCCAGTGTCCAGCGCGCCGGCTGGTCCGCGACCTTGCTGCGCGCTGCGACGGTGAGGTTTTCTTCCACCGTCAATGAAGGAAAGATCTCGCGCGTCTGCGGCACATAACCGATGCCGGCGCGATTGCGCTCGTACACCGGCAGTGCATCGATGTTCTTGCCATGGAAGGCCACGCTGCCGCCATGACGGGTGGTATGGCCCATGATGGAAGCAAGCAGGGTGGTCTTGCCCACACCATTACGCCCCAGCACCGCGACCGAATCACGCTCGGCAAGACAAAGATTGATGTCCTCGATGACTACCGTTTCGCCGTAGCCAGCACACAGGCCTTGCAGGCGCAGCACCTCGTTTGGGATGGCGCTTGCTTGCCGGGCTGTCATGAACCTTCTCCCAGATAGACCTGTTTCACGCGTTGATCGGCACTGATCTCGGCCGGTGTGCCCTCGGTCAGCACCGCACCCTGGGTCAGTACCGTGATGCGCCTGGCGAAACGGAACACCAGATCCATGTCGTGTTCAATGATGAGGATGGCGATTTCCGAAGGCAGCTTGTCCAGCACATCCAGAATGCGATGGGTCTCCATCGATGGCACGCCAGCGGCCGGTTCGTCCAGCAGCAGCACCTTGGGCTGCATGCCCAGCGCGATGGCGATTTCCACCAATCGCTGCTTGCCATAGGGCAGATCCGCCACGCGCTGTTGTGCGTCGTCGGCCAGGGCCAGTTGTTCCAGCACCGCAAGACTTTGTTCCACCACCATGCGCTGGCTGGCGGCAGAGCGAAACAGCCTGGGCGCCACATTCAGGCGCTCGGCCACCGCCAGTGCCACGTTATCCAGTGCACTGAGGCTGCGAAACAGGGTGTTGATCTGAAAGGTCCGCCCCAGGCCGCGTCGCACCCGCTCGCGCTGTGACATGCGGGTGACATCTTCACCACCGAGCAGGATGCGGCCAGAGCTGGGTGCCAGGCGCCCGGTGAGCATGTTGACGAAGGTGGTCTTGCCGGCACCGTTGGGTCCGATCAGGGCATGCCGCGCACCCGGCTCGAGCCGGAAATGAATATCCTCGGCCACAGTCAGCGCACCGAAGCGCTTGCACAGTGCGCTGGTTTCCAGTGCTGCTGTGCTCATGTCGCACCCCGACGCAGTTTGTGCAGCAGGCGATCGAACAAGGCCAGCACACCACCACGCGCAAACAGCACCACCAGCACCAGCATCACGCCGATGCCGAGGTACCAATACTCCGGATAGGCCTTGGCCAGTTGATCCTGCGCGATCAGATACACCACCGGCCCGACGAAGGCGCCATAGATGCGCCCGACACCGCCGAGGATCAGCATCACCAGCAATTCGCCCGAGCTCTCGAAGCCAAGGAAGTTCAGGCCGACGAACTGGTTGGTCTGCATCAGCAAGGCACCCGCGACGCCGGCCAGCAAGGCAGAGAAGCCATACACCAGCACCAACCGGCCGTACACCGGCGCGCCCACCGCATGCATGCGGGCGGTGTTCTCGCGCATGCCGGTGAGCGAGGCACCGAAGGGCGAGTAAATCAATCGGCGCACCAGGAACCAGCCGATGAACAACACCAGCAGCACATAGAGATAGGCGGTCTTGCCGAATAGATCGAAACGGAACAGGCCAAGAATCGGGTCCACCACAATGCCCGACAGACCATCCGCGCCACCAGTGAGATGGGTGGCCTTGTTGGCGATCTCGAGGCAAAGCGAGGTGATGGCCAGGGTCAGCATCAGCAGCGTGAGGCCGGTGGTGCGCAGAATCACCGCACCGGTGAGCAGGCCCAGCAGGCCGGCTGCCACCGCGGCGGCAGCCAGTTGCAGCAGCGGATCGCCAATGCCGAGTTTGGCACCGAGAATGCCGGCGACATAAGCACCGACACCGAAGAAGGCGCTATGGCCCAGGGTGATGATGCCGGCATAGCCGAGGATCAGATCGAGCGATAGCGCAAACAGGATGAACACCAGGATGCGCGCGCCAAGCGACAGGTATTCCGGCAACAGGAAAAAGGCCGCGACACCCATCACCCAGGGCAGACACTCCTGCCAGCGCAAATGCGATGCCGCGCTGTAACCACCGGCATGGCTCATGCGCGCCTCCCGAACAGCCCCATGGGACGCCACAGCAACAGGCCGATGGTGGCAACGTAAATCAGGAAGGCGCCGAACTGCGGCGTCCAGTATTTGCAGGCGGTATCGGCCACGCCGATGAGCAAGGCGGCGATGAAAGGGCCTCGCAGACTGCCAAGGCCACCCACCGACACCACAATGAGGAAATACACCAACTGTTCGAACGGGTAGGTCGGTTGCACCGAGATGATCTCCGCACCCAGCGCACCACCCAGACCTGCGAGGCCGCTTCCCAGCGAAAAAGTCAATGTAAACAATAACTTAGTGTTAATTCCGATGGACTGGGCCATGGCCCGGTTGTCCACCGCGGCACGGACCATGGCACCCCAGCGGGTGCGTTCCACGCCGAACCACAGGGCAACGATCATCACCGCGCTGAAGGCAATGATGAACACGCGGTAGGTCGGGAAATCACGCCCCAGCAGCGGGAACTGGCCCTTGAGGTAGTCCGGCAAAACCACCGGCTGTTGCAGCGTGCCGAAGATCATGCGTGCCACGGCCACTGCAATGAAAATAAGGCCGATGGTGAACAGCACCTGCTCCAGTTCACCCGCGCTGTAGAGCCGTGCATACAGGGTGCGCTCCAGCACCACGCTGCCCAGCGCCACCAACACGAAGGCGCATACCAGGGCGAGTGGAAACGGCACCCCGTACTGCGCCATGAACGAGGTCAGGATGTAACCCCCGGCCATGGCGAACACGCCATGCGCCAGGTTGGCGAATCCCATCAGCCCCATGGTCACCGACAGGCCGACGGAGATCACATACAGGATCATGCCGAAGGCCGTGCCGTGAAAGGCCACACTGACGATT
>CAIPUP010000316.1 GCA_903868285.1 uncultured beta proteobacterium | reverse complement strand
GTTCTACACCGAAGACTTTCTCATTCCGTTCGCCGCCCATCATCTGGGTGCCACGGTGAAATGGATCGAAGACCGGCGCGAGAACCTGCTGTCGATGAACCAGGCGCGCGAATGCCAGGCCGAGATCGAGATCGCCTGTGACCGCGACGGCACCATCCTGGCGTTCCGTGGCCATTGCGACTACGACCTGGGGGCCTATCCGCGCACCAATGGTCTGGTGGCGCCGCGTAACGTGCCGCAATTCGTTTCCGGTCCGTATCGCGTATCGCATATCGATATCGCCTGCCGCATCGTTTTCACCAACAAGACCGGTTCGGGCACCTTCCGTGCGCCGGGACGCTTCGAGAGCAATTTTTTCAGCGAGCGTCTGGTCGACATGGCGGCAGCCGATCTGGGCCTCGATCCGGCCGAGATGCGTCGCAAGAACCTGCTCACCGACAAGGACATGCCCTGGGCGCTGGCCACGCTGGCGCCGTCACCGGTGCCGCATTCCGCCGATACCGAACTCGACAGCGGTGATTACCGCGAGAGCTTTGATCGCTGCCTCAAGGAGTTCGACTGGCACAAGAAGCGCGCGCTGCAGGGTCGACTCATCGACGGTCGTTATCACGGCATCGGTCTGGCCTGCTTTGTCGAAGGCGGCTCGGCCGGACCGCGTGAAAACGCCAAGGTGCGTCTGGATGCGGATGGTCGCATCACCATCAAGGTCGGCTCCACCGGCGTCGGTCAGGGACTGGAAACGGTGCTGACGCAAATCGCCGCTGATGCGCTGGAAATTCCGATGGAACAGATCACGCTGTTGCATGGCTCAACCAATCTGCTGGGCGAGGGCTGGGGTTCCTATCATTCGCGTTCAACCGTGATGGGCGGCTCTGCCATTGAAGACGGCGTGAAGAATCTCAAGGCGGCGCTGTCAGAGCGCGCAGCCGGCATGCTCGATTGCAAGCCTGCAGACGTGCACTTTGCCAATGGCGAGGCAATCTCACCCAAGGGGCAGAGCGTTTCCTTTGCACAACTGGGTGAGGCTGGTGAACTGGAGGTTGATGGCACCTTCGCCAATCATCACCACACCTATGCCTATGGCACAGCCGCGGCGCATGTCACCGTCGATCCGGCCACCGGCCGCGTCGACCTGCTCGACTACATGGTGGTGGAGGATGTCGGTCGCGCCATCAACCCGCTGACGGTGCATGGCCAGCTGGTGGGCGGCACCATGCAGGGCATTGGTGGCGTGTTCCTGGAACATCTGGTGTATGACGAAGAGGGTCAGCTGCTCACCGGTTCGCTGGCCGATTATCTGGTGCCAACCGCCAGTGACTATCCGCAGGTGCGTGCAGTCATCACCGAACAGCATCCGTCGCCGCTCAATCCGCTTGGTGCCAAGGGCGCAGGCGAGGGCGGCACCATCGTCGCTGGTGGCGTGCTGGGCAATGCCGTCAGCAATGCCCTGTCCACGCTGGGGATACAAACCAATCAGCTGCCGCTGTCACCGGATGCCATCTGGCAGATGGTTGGCAAAGCAGGAAAAAACAAACACGCCGCCTGAGTTTGCGCAATTCAGTACTCTCATTCACACCACTCACGCTGTTCTCGCTACCAGGAGTCTTGCACATGCTGCAACCAGGCCATTCCCGTTCGAAAACTTCCTTGCTGCACTGGCTCGGCGCTGGCCTGGGCAGCCTGAGTCTGCTGCTCAGTCACAGCGTGCTGGGGCAAAGCTACCCCAGCAAGCCGATACGCATTGTCGTGCCCTTCACCAGTGGTGGCGCGGCCGATGTTTCCGCACGCGTTATCGGTAACGCCATGGGCGAGATGCTCAAGCAATCCATCGTGGTGGAAAACAAGGCCGGTGGTGGCGGGGTACTGGCACTCGAATTGGTGAAAAACGCCGCACCCGATGGCTACACCCTGATGATCGCGGCCAACTCCAATGCCACCAAGCCGGCCACCATCCCCAAGCTGCCGTGGGATCTGGAGAAGGATTTCGCCTATATCGCGGTAACGACGGATGCCACCATGGTGCTGGTGGGCAACCCCGAGCGCGTGCCGCAAATGCGTCTGGCTGAACTCACAGCTTTCATGCGTGCCAATCCGGAACGCTATGCCTACGGCAGCTGCGGCATCGCCTCCACCCAGCATTTCGCGATGGAAAAATATCGCTTTCTGACCAATGCTATCGCGCGACATGTGCCCTACAAGGGCTGTGCCGTCGCTACGCCTGAGGTGCTCAGCGGTCAGCTCGATATGGCTCTGGTGACGCTGTCCAATGCGCTGCCGCATATCAAGTCAGGCAAGCTGCGCGCCTTTGGTGTCACCACTGCAAGCCGTAGTCCTGCCGCACCGGACGTACCGACCATCCGCGAGAGCGGCATCCCGGAGCTGAAGAACTATTTGCAGGAAAGCTGGTACGGCTTTGCCGCGCCCGCTGGTACACCGAAGGAAATCATTGATCGCCTCACCAGCACCATCGAGCGCGCCATGGCCATGCCTTCGGTCACCACCAAGCTGCGCGAAGTGGGTCTGGAGCCGATCTACCGTGATCCGCAACAGACCCGGGCCATGATGAAGTCCGAGGTCGAGAGCTTCACCCAGCTGACCAAGGCAGCCGGGATCAAGGCCGAATAAATCAGCGACTGCGGCTGCAGATATCCAGTGCCATCAGGGCATAGATCTGCGCCGCACGCACCATGACGTCGATTTCAATTTCCTCGTTGCGCGGACCGATACGCCGGCCACGCGGTCCGATCTTGATGGCCGGAATGCCCATCTCGTTATAGATATTGGTATCGGTCCAGATGCTGGCACGGTCGGGCGACTCGACCTGAATGTCCTTCTGGAACAGATGCTGATGCACTTCGCGTGCCGAAGCGACCAGCGGCTCGACGTTCTTGCCCTCATGACCGAGCAGTGACTTGTACAGCTCGATGTCGCATTCCACGCCGCTGACCGCCAGCGCCTGCTGCATTTCATGTTGAATCGTCACCGGTCGCACTTGCGGCGGCATGCGCACATCGACATACACGCTGCACACACCGGGAAAATAATTCGGCCGATAGGGCGCGCCACCTTCGATGGCACCGATATTCACTTTCGGAAACAGCGGGCCGGTGGGCGATTGATAGACGTACTTCTCTTCGAACTGGGCGCCCCAGCGCTCCAGCGCCTCGATGGCCTTGGTCATGCGCACAATGGCATTGACCTTTTCCATCGGCACCTTGCTGCGGTTGGTACCCCAGGCCGCTTCGGGTTTGCCATAGGTGGTGATCTTGGCCTGCACCACGCCGGTCTGCGTCCACACCATGTTGAGGTCGGAGCCATCCGCACACACCGCGTAATCGGTATGCATGCCATGCGTCAACAGATGACGGGTACCGGTGCCCTCACCACGGTATTCCTTCGATTGCCACGGCCCGACCGGAGTGCGGGAAATTTCACCTACCACCGCTGCCATCACCACATCACCCTTGAGTGAGACACCGCTGCGCTTGAGTGCTGCACCCGCCATCATGAAGGCCGCCAGACCGCCTTTCATGTTGGAGATACCCAGACCGCGCACCTTGTCACCGACGATCACACCACGCAGTTCGGACTCGGGCTCGACCTCGGCAATCATGCGCAGGTCTTCCACCGTGCCGGTGTAGCTGGTGTCGGTATGACCGTTGAAGCCCAGGCTCAGACCGCCGCCGGTGCCCTTGAGCACGCCCACGGCATTGGGCCGGCCGATTTCCACTTCCTGTGCAATCGCCTTCAGGCCATTGGCGCGAAACCACGCCAGGATGTGATCGGCGACGGCTTTTTCCTGTCCGGTCGGGCTGGGGATATCGGTCAGCGCACAAGCCAGTTGCGCCAGTTCGTCACGGTTGATAGCAGCCAATACCTGTTTTGCGGCCTGTGCATCCAATGCCATGGTGTTTCCTTCTGCTTATAGCTAAAATATCAATAAAAACAACAACTTACACTATCAAATATGCTGGCCTTCGCTGAGCGGAATATCGCGCATGGTGCTGGGTGCGAACAACTCCTCGACCGCCAGGCGGCGATCGGTTAGGCCATGTTCATGGGTGTAGCGCAGCAGCGCCTCGATGGTGGGACGGTTGGCTTCCACACCATAGGGGTACCAGTCACGACCGATGATGGACTGCTCTTCCTCGATCAATGGCTGCAGCCAGGCAAACGAAGCCTTGGGGGAACCGGTCTCCAGCAGCATGCGGTAGTTGTGTTCCTTGGCAGCACAGAAGGCCTGATACAGATTAAGCGCCACCCAGGGGTTGGCGTCATAGACATCACGCCGGATCACCACCGTGTGCATGATGGGATAGATGTGAGTGCGCCGGAAGTAATCCTTTTCCACCGCGGCATAGTCGGGGAACAGCCGCTGCACATTGGCTGAGCCGCGCCGGAACGACAGCGGGTTGTTGGCCGTCATCAGGAAGTCGATTTCGCCGCGCTCGAGCAGATCGCCCAGCTCGGTGCCCGCCGGTGCCTGGGTCAGACGGATATCGTCTGGCAGCTTGCGTCCGAGACGATCGGCACGCCCCTGCACCCATTGCACATCCGAGGGCTTGACGCCGTACTCATCACCCAACAGGCCGCGCATGTAAACGCCCGCGGTCATGCTGTATTCCGGAACGCCGCCGCGCTTGCCCTTGAGATCGGCCGGGCTCTTGATGCCCTTGTTGGTGTTGATGAAAAAGTAACCATGCCGGAACACCCGCGACGGAAATACCGGAATGGCGATGAAGGGCGAATGACCGCTGCTGACCAGGGTGACATAGTTGGAGAACGACATCTCGGCCGCTTCGAACTCCTTGTACTGCAGCATGCGCCAGAAGATTTCTGCCGGTTGCGCCGCGACATAGTTGAGATCGACACCTTCGACCTGGATCGAACCATCGCGTATGGCCTGGGTGCGGTCATAGGGGCCGCAGGCGAGAGTCATGCGTAGCTTGTTCATGTTGCTTGCTTTCTGTGCGAATGAAAAATATCAATGAAGAAACGCGATGAATCGCGCTGAAAGAACCTACTCCGGCTTCAGGCCAGCGGCCTTGACCGCCTTGCCATAGACATCAAAACTGCGCCGCATCAGTTCGGAGAATTCCGCCGGTGTATTGCCGATGATGACAAAGGCGCTGTCCTCCAGGCTGTTGCGCAACTCGGCCTGATTCAGCACCTTGCTGACCTCCTGATGCATGCGGTTGGTGATGGCCGGTGGCAACCCAGCCGGACCGAAAAAACCAAACCAGGACGCCGGCTTCTCGAAGCCTGGCACCGCTTCGCCGATGGTTGGAATGTTCGGGGCACGGGCAAAGCGCTGTGATTCCAGCACCGCCAGGATGCGTGCCTTGCCGCCGCGCATCTGCGGCAACGCATTGGTCATGGAAATGAACACCGACTGAATCTGACCTGCCACCAGGTCGGCCATGGCTGGTGGCACACCTTTGTAGGGCACGTGCGTCAGCTGCACGCCGGTGGTCAGTTGCAGCGATTCACCGATCATGTGAAACACCGAGCCGATGCCAGCGCTGCCATAAGACACTTTGCCCGGATTGGCGCGGGCATAGTCAAGAAACTCTTTCACGCTATTGACCGGCATGCTGGGATGTACTGCCAGACAAGTTACCGGCTCCACCGCAGCGGTGATGGGCGTGAAATCCTTGCGCGGATCGTAGGGGAGGTTACGGGTGAGAAATACCGCGGTCACCATGGAACTGGAGGTGGCAAAACCCAGGGTGTAGCCGTCCGGTGCGGCTTTGGCGATGGCATCGGTGCCGATCAATCCATTCGCGCCGGGACGGTTCTCCACCAGCACGGTCTGTCCGAGGTTATCGCTGAGGCGTGTGGCGATCAGTCGTGCCACCTGATCCGGCCCCGGTCCGGCCGAAGTGGGCACGATCAGCTTGATGGGTCGCTGCGGCCAGGCGGCGGCAGCGCTTTGTGCCGAACTGTGCGAACAGACCAGCGCTATCGACAGCGCTGACATCAACATCATCGTGCGCAACAACCCGCTGCAGTGCAGATTCTTTTGAAACTGGTTTCGGTTCGGGTTGCGGTTCGGGTTTCGGTTCGCTGCAAAAAACGTCATCAATTTCTCCTCCTCACGAAGGCTGTTTATCACCGGCCATCGGGCTATCATTCTGCCCGATTCGTCCTGATAAATTCCTTCGCACGCTATGAAATCCAGCATCGATATTACCGATACTGCTATGACGCCATTCAGAATACTGATCGCCGGTGGCGGTATCGGCGGTCTGGTGTGCGCATTGCAATTGCATCGCCTGGGTCTGGCGGTGGAAGTGTTCGAAGCCAGCAAGGCAATGCGTGCGCTGGGCGTGGGTATCAATCTGCTGCCACATGCGGTGCGGGTGCTGCGCGATCTCGGGCTGGACGCCGCCATGGCAGAGACCGCTATCGAAACCGGCGAGTGGGCCTTTTTCAACCGCCATGGCCAGTCGGTCTGGCGCGAGGCACGCGGACGCGCTGCGGGCTATGCCGTGCCGCAGTACTCGATCCATCGCGGCGAATTGCAGATGATTCTGTACCGCGCATTCTGCGATCGCATTGGTGCCGAGCATCTGCACCTGGGAGCGCGTGTCGAAGCGGTGGAACAAAACGCCCAGCAGGTGCAATTACATTTTGCAAACAACAGCCACCCAGCGGTCATTGGCGCGGCCTTGATCGCCGCCGATGGCATTCATTCGGTGGTGCGTCGGCAGTTCTATCCGGATGAAGGCGAGCCGCGCTTTGCCGGTCGCATGATGTGGCGCGGTGTCACCGAAACCGAACCGGTGCTCTCCGGACGCAGCATGGTGTGGGTGGGCAATGATGCGCAAAAATTCATCTCCTATCCGATTTCGGAAACACTGCGGCAACAGGGCAGGGCGCGACTGAACTGGGTGGCGGCGGTACAAGTGCCGCTGGATCAGACGCCGCCGCGCAGCGACTGGAATCGTGAAGTCGATCGCGCGCTGTTCAGCCAACGCTATGCCAACTGGCGTTTTCCCTGGCTGGATGTTCCCGACATCATTCGGCGCGCACCGGCGGTGTTTGAATTCCCGATGGTCGATCGCGATCCGCTGCCAGCTTGGACGCGCGGACGGGTCACACTGCTGGGCGATGCGGCGCATCCGATGTGGCCGATCGGGTCGAACGGCGCGTCGCAGGCGATCCTGGACACCGAGGCGCTGGCGCAGCAACTCGCACCACATGTTGCGCAAGCACCTGGCTTGACGCAAGCGCTGCCAAACGCCCTGCCAGCGGCCCTGCCAGCGGCCCTGCTGGCGTATGAAGCGCTGCGTCGTCCGGCCACCGCAGCGGTGGTGTTGGCGAATCGTCGCGGCGGTCCGGATCAGGTGCTGCAACTGGCCGAGGAGCGTGCGCCCGACGGCTTTGACGATATCGAACAGGTAATTCCGCTTACCGAACGTGAAGCCATTGCAGCGCGCTACAAGCAGACTGCCGGCTTTGACAAATCGCTGGTGAATCAGCAGGCACAATCCCAGCAGCAGCAATGAACATTTATTCAATGGAATCAACACGATGAATACAGCGAACAACACCAACCCGGAACTGGGTCGCCGTATCAAAGCCCATGGCATCGATACCAACTATCACGATGTCGGCCAGTCGCGCGAGGGCAGCAAGCCCTTGCTGATGATTCACGGCTCCGGCCCCGGTGTCAGTGCCTGGGCCAACTGGCGCCTGAACATGCCGGTGCTGGCCGAACAACGACGGGTGATTGCGCCCGACATGGTGGGCTTTGGTTTCACCGAGCGCCCGCCGGGTACGGTCTGGAGCATGGACACCTGGGTGGCACATGCGGTGGGTGTGCTGGATGCACTCGACATCGCCCAGGCGGATTTGCTCGGCAACTCTTTCGGCGGCGCACTGGCCCTGGCGCTGGCGATCCGCCATCCGGAACGCGTCGGCAAGCTGATCCTGATGGGCGCCTGTGCTGTACGTTTTCCGATTACCGATGGCCTGGATGCCACCTGGGGCTACAGCCCCTCGATCGAGAACATGCGCAGCCTGCTCGACATCTTTGCCTATGACCGCAATCTGGTGAATGACGAACTGGCACGCCTGCGCTATGAGGCCAGCATCCGTCCCGGCTTTCAGGAATCGTTTGGTGCGATGTTCCCTGCGCCGCGTCAGCGCTGGGTCGATGCCATGTCACCGGCCGAAGCGCAGGTTCGCGCCGTGGCGCATGACACACTGCTGATCCATGGTCGTGATGACAAGGTGATTCCGCTACAAGCCTCGCTGACCTTGCATCAATGGATCGTACGTTCGCAATTGCATGTGTTCGGTCGCTGTGGTCACTGGACGCAGATTGAACACACCCGCGCTTTCAATCAGCTGGTCGGGAATTTTCTCAACGCCTGAATGCCGCCATACCCTTACTCTGGAAAGTTTGCCAATGCGCCTGATCACTGCACTGTTTGCCCTGCTCTCACTCTGGATCGGTGGCCTCACGCCGTCCCACGCAGCCGCCGCCAGCGGCGCTGCCGAATCCGCGGCGCGTATCACCGTCGCAACGCGCATCCTGCCGCCCATGGTGGTCGAGAATGGCGGCAAGCTCAGCGGCTTCAGCATCGATCTTTGGGATGAGATCGCTGCGCGACTCGGCCTGCAATTTGAATACAAGGTCAATCCGGATGTGCGTGCCCTGCTGCAATCACTGCGCAACAATGAAGCGCAGGTCGGCATTGCCGCCATTTCCATCACCTCGGCCCGTACCGAGGAGTTCGACTTTTCGCAACCGATGCTCAGTGCAGGCTTGCAGATTCTGGTGCGTCACCAAGGCGATGGAAGCGGGCAAAGTCCGCTGCGCGATCTACTGGGTTTATTGTTCTCCTGGACCTCACTGACCTGGCTGGGCATTGCCGTGCTGATGGTGATCATCCCGGCGCATCTGGTGTGGTGGGTGGAGCGCAAGGACCCCGAGGGCATTGTCACCAGCACGCGCTATTTCCCGGGCATTTTCCAGGCGCTGTACTGGGCCTTTGCCACCCTGGCAACGCAAGCCGATTCCGCGCCGCGACACTGGGTTGCTCGCATCATCACCGTGGTGTGGATGTTCATGGCACTGGTGTTCGTGGCGCTCTACACCGCGCAGCTGGCGGCAACACTGACGGTGGCGCAAATTGGTGGCGGCATCAATGGGCCGGAGGATCTGGTTGGCAGACGGGTCGGCGTGACCAAGGGCAGCACGGCGGCCGCCACGGTGGAGAAGCTCGGTGCGCGCGCAGTCGAAGTGGCGCGGATCGATGAGGCGTTCGATGCACTGGAGCGCAAGGATGTGGATGCGGTGGTGTTCGATAGTCCGGTGCTGATGTATTACGCCGCCAATGAAGGCAAGGGCAAGGCCAGCGTGCTGGGTGCGCCCTTCATCAAGGAAGACTATGGCATTGCATTCCCACGCAAAGGGGCAGATACGCTGCGCAACAAGGTCGATACAACGCTACTGAAGATGCGCGAGGATGGCAGTTATCAGCGCATCTATGACAAGTGGTTTGGCAAGAAGTAGTTCAGCAAGAACCAGCGAGCTCAATCCTCCAGCAGATTGCGCGCACGCATCCAGTTGAGGCAGGTATCCACTGCTTCCTGCAGCAATTCTGGCTGTCCGACGTAGTAATGCGTGGCCTTGTGTATGACCTTCAGCGTCTTGTCGCGACTGCCTGCCGCATCATGAATACGCTGGGTATGCGGCTGCGGCACGGCATCATCGGCAGTGTTCTCGATCGCCAGAAATGGCACGCTGATGCCGGCCGCGCATCGCTCACCATGGGCATTGCTGTCATCCACGCTCCACTGTGAAAGCCAGGCACGCAAGGTAGAAAAGCGCGCCAAGCCCACTGGCCCACTGTTGACGGTTTCCGGATGCCCCATGAAGCACATGCCGATTTCCCGATCGTTCGGCTCGATGCTGGCATCGAGAAAACGCGGCTCGGCCATGGTGCGATGGGTGACAAAGCCCCGTTCCATTTCCAGCCCTCCTTGTTTGCGCAGGCTGGCCAGCGTTTCCTTGACCCAGGCAGTGCGACGACGAACACGCGCCAGTTGCGCGGCACGAAAATGCGCCAGAAAGTCAGCCGGGTAGGGCGGCTTGATACGTCCGGCATAAAGATCGAGTTCGGGATCGCGCCGGTCGGGGTTGTTTTCATCCAGCACTGATGGATCGATCCAATCAGCCAGCATGACCGCACGCGAGATATGCGCGGCCTGAAAAATCATCGCGTCGGCCGGAATGAGTTTGGCAGCGATGACATTGCAAGGATCACCCGCTGGCGTGTGGGTGATGCTGGGCCGTTCGGCCTGCGACTGATAGTAGATCGACAACGAACCGCCGCCAGACCAGCCCACCAGCACGATCTTCTCGTAGCCCCAGACTTCCTTGGCATGGCGGATATATGCCCCCAGATCAACGATGACATTCTCGAAGATCAGCGCGGTGTCATTGCGCGAATAGCGACTGGCGGCACACAGCACATGCACGCCATGTTCGGCCATGGCGCGCGGCATCGGTAACAGTTGCAGATTGGATGCCGGATGCATATAGACCAACAGCGTTTTGGAGGGCCGGTCCTTGGGCAACCACCGAATCCCTTCCAGATTCACCATGCCCTGATTGCCGGCAAATCCGTAAACGTCCTTGAAGGCTGCGGTTTCCGCAAACTTCACATGCACCCATTCCGCCTGCGTGGCGTAGGTCGAGCGCGAAGCCTTGCTTGTGGCTGTGTGGTTGATGGAAGTGGGGGGCAGGGCAGAGGAGGACATGTTTGGCTCGGTTGTAAGGGGCATGACGGTAACGGCGGCGCATTCTACGCGCGCCCCCCGGCGCTGCTGCGTTCTACCGCTGCGTTCTACCGTTGCGTTCTACCGTTGCCGCCTACCGCTGCGCTTTACAATGCAGCGATGTGTGGACGCTATGCATTACATACACATCCGGAAGTGATCGCGCTGCAACTTGGTGTGCAGGGCGGCGCTGGCATTGATGCGCGCAGTACGCTTGCGCCCGAACGCCTGGCGGGATGGAAGCCGCGCTGGAATATCGCACCAACAGAAACGATGCCAGTGGTGATTGCGCGCAGCGATGCGGCGCCCCAACTGCATTGGCTGCGCTGGGGCCTCATTCCTTCCTGGGCCAACGATGTTTCTATTGGCGCCAAATTGAACAATGCGCGGGCCGAGAGCGTGACCGAGAAGCCAGCCTTCCGGCAGGCATTCAGCAAACCTGCAAGCCGTCGTGGCCGCTGCCTGATTCCTGCGGATGGCTACTTCGAATGGCAGGAAGCACCAGCCGGTGTACGAGGCGCGCGCAAGCAACCCTATTACCTGCAACAAGCCAACGGCAAACTGCTGGCCATGGCCGGCATCTGGGACAGCTGGCAGTCAGCGCAAGGCGAACTGTTCGAGAGCTTTGCAGTGCTGACCATCGCACCGAATAAAGAGGCTGCGCTGATTCACGAGCGCATGCCGGTATTGATCGCCGATGAGGATCGGCAGCGCTGGCTGCTCGGTAACCCCACAGAGGCGCTGGCGCTACTGCGCACCGCGCCCGATGACACCCTTCGCACGCATGCGGTGGATAGGCGCATGAGCAGTGCGCGCATCGATGATGCGCAATGCATCGCAGCAGTGAAGCTCAACGAGCCGGATGAAGAATCACCGGAAACCAAGGCAGCATCATCAGATTCGCATCAGGATAGACAGGGTCGGTTGCTATAATCTGTTGCTGTTTTGGCATTGCTTTGTTTGTTGTTTCGATTGAAATTTTCCGAGGCTTGAACCATGTCCCGCTATTACGAATCCGATCTGACCCAATTCATGCGCGACTTACTGGAGAAAAAGCCGCAAATCGTCGAGGAACAGAAAAAAGGCCGGGCGCTGTGGTGGGACAAGCAACTCGACCGCGATGCCCAGGATCGATTTGCTGCCGCCAAGGTGGCGCAAAAGGGCTATGTCTACCAGACCAAGTGAACGCCCGGCTGAACCCCCGGCAGCCGGGCGACGCACCTGCGGTCAACGGCTGCGTGGACTTGCCAGGACAATCGCTGTCACCACGATTGTGTTGAGTGGTTTGGGTAGCCTGCTTTCAGGCTGCGCCGGCACGCCGGTATTGGCCTTGGTGCCGTGGTCACCGATCCTTTCAAGCATGGTGGCGAATCGCGGTGGCGATTGGGAGAGTCGCCAGAAACTCAATGACCTGGACAAAAAAGCCGACTGGCCCGGCATGTTCAGCCTGGCCCAGGGCTATCTAAAGCGCGACCCGACCGATGCCAATTGGTTGTTCGTGGCGGGCTATGCGCAGTTCCGGCAAGCCAATTACGCCATGGCCATCGAGATTGCGCAGTCGGCCGTCAGCATTAATCCGGAAGACCTGGACAGCTGGAACCTGCTGGCCGAATCCTTGCGGCTGTCCAAGCGCGCGGCCGAAGCGCTGCCGGTATTGCAGCGCGCCAGCATGGTCGGTTCATCATCGCCACAGGTGTTTTTCCTGCTCGGTGAAACGCTGCGCGACTTGGGCCGGAATGACGAAGCGATCCTGGCTTACCGCGATGCCACCCGGCTCGAGCCGCGCTTCGACCATGCCTGGCTGGGCTTGGGATTGCTGTTGGTCAAGACTGGTCAGCGGGACGATGCCAAGGCCATTGCACAGCAGCTCACCAAACTCAATCCGACGCTGGCGACGTCTTTGAAAGCGGCGCTGGAAACGCCTTAGTTCTGCCTGGGGACTATTCAGGATTACTGAGGTTTCCCAGCCCCTGCCCGGTCGTCTGAGAATGCGATAATGTATATTATGTTAAATACCCTATTCTCTGGCGCCGGCATCCCGGATCAGCTGCGCCGCCTGCTCAAACCCACCGCGTAAAGCCATGCTGAGCGCGGTCTGACCCGATTCGCTTTTGCGCTGCGGATCGGCGTGTTCCCATAGCAACAGCTTCACCACATCAAAGTGCCCCTGACGCGCCGCCATCATCAAGGGGGTGGTGCCGTTCGGCGATGCGGCATCAATATCGGCTTTCTGCTCCAGCAAATACTGGCAAACATCCAGCCGACCCTCGGCGGCGCAGTAATGCAAGGCAGTCCAGCCTTCGTGGTTGATTTCCCCACCACGGGCCTGTAGCTTTTTCAAAATCTCGAGGTGCCCCTTGAGCGCGGCATACATCAGCGCAGTTTCACGCACATTGTTGCGACGCTGCACCCGCGCCCCTTGTGCAAGCAGGAAATCCACCATCGCCGCATGACCTTCCCAGGCGGCAATCATCAGCAAACTGGTGCCATTGGGGTCGGTGGTATTGACCTCCATGCCGCGACGCAACAAATCACGCACGCCAGACAAATTGTTGGTTCTGACCGCGGTCAACAGGCTGTCGACGGTCACCAGCACCGGTGATGCCGGTGCCGTCACCTGCGCCAGGGCGGGACTCATGAGTCCGCCACAAGCTGCCAATATTGAAAAAATAAATATGTTTTTAATCATGAAGTTACATAGTCTTTAAAAAGTAAATAATTAAGAAAAATAGGGCACTGACGGCCCGATACATCGTCACAAACTGGGCACTGAATTCGAGCCCGGCTGCAGATCTACCTGAAACAGGCGGGAAAAGTTCGCACTGGTCTCAGACGCCAGTTGCGGCAGCGCAACACCGCGCACCTGCGCGACACATTCGGCCACATGCCGCACCCAGGCCGGCTGATTCACCTTGCCGCGCATGGGCACCGGCGCCAGGTAAGGCGCATCGGTCTCCACCAGCAGGGAATCGGCCGGTACCCATTTCGCCACCTGCCGCAGCGGTTCCGCATTGCGAAACGTCACGATGCCGGAGAACGAAATCATGAAGCCCATCTCGACCGAGGCTTGGGCGACCTCCTGCGACTCGGTGAAGCAGTGCATCACCCCGCCCACCTGCTCCGCGCCCTCCTCGCGCATGATGCGCAAGGTGTCCTCGGCGGCTGAACGCGTATGAATGATCAGCGGCTTGCCACAGCGCCGGGCGGCCCGGATATGGGTGCGAAAGCGCTCCCGCTGCCAGTCCAGATCACCGGTCAGGCGGAAGTAATCCAGCCCGGTTTCACCGATCGC
>CAIPUP010000315.1 GCA_903868285.1 uncultured beta proteobacterium | reverse complement strand
CTGTCAGAAGGTGATCAAGGTGTTTGGCGGACAGCCCAATGAAATCCGGCGTTTCTCCAAGGCCAGCCAGACTCTGCGCGGCTACGCCATGCGCCAAACGATTGCGGCAGCTGCGACCGTACCCATTTCCCAACTGTTCGCAGCGGTGGCCCTGGCCATCATCATCGTGATCGCAGTAGGCGAGGCATCCAGCAACGCGCTCTCCGTTGGCGGCTTCGTTTCCTACATCACCGCCATGCTGATGTTACTGGCGCCTCTGAAGCACCTGGCCGATGTCAATGCGCCGTTGCAGCAAGGCCTGGCCTCGGCGCAAAGTGTGTTCGAGCTGCTCGACGCGGCACCAGAACCGGACCAGGGCACATTGGTACTGGGTCGGCTGCAAGGACGGATCGAACTGCAGCAAGTCAGCTTTGCCTATCCACAGGCCCGTGGCGATGCACTGCAGGCCGTCGATCTGGTGGTGGAGCCCGGTCAGACCATCGCGCTGGTCGGCCCTTCCGGTGGCGGCAAGTCCACGCTGGTCAACATGCTGCCGCGTTTTTATGAGCCGCACAGTGGCCGCATCCTGTTTGATGGCGTGGACTACACCGATGCCACGCTCAGCAGCCTGCGCGCCAACATTGCCCTGGTTAGCCAGGATGTTTCGCTATTCAATGACACCGTCGCGGCCAATATTGCCTACGGCCGTGGCGGCAAGGTCACACGCGAGGAAGTCGAGCGCGCAGCGCAAGCAGCTCATGCACTCGAATTCATCCGCGATATGCCGATGGGCTTTGACACCCTGATTGGCGAGAACGGTGTGCGTCTGTCGGGTGGCCAGCGCCAACGCCTGGCGATTGCCCGCGCCTTGTTGAAAGATGCGCCGATCCTGTTGCTGGATGAAGCCACCTCGGCCCTGGACAGCGAATCCGAACAACACGTGCAGGCGGCGCTGACCACCTTGATGCAGGGACGCACGACGCTGGTGATCGCACACCGGCTGTCCACTATCGAGCATGCCGACCGCATCGTCGTGATGCAGCGCGGGCGTATTGCCGAGAGCGGCAGTCATGCCGAGCTGATGGCACGCGAGGGCTTGTATGCCAGGCTATACCGCATTCAGTTCGCGCTGGGTTCGGACGAATCGGGTGTAGATGAATCTGGACCAGACCGACTTGGCCCGGATGAACCGGTATGACATTGGCCGCATCCGATCGACCCCTGTCAATTCTGCATACTGAATCTTCCTGCGGCTGGGGCGGACAGGAAATCCGCGTGCTGAATGAAGCCTTTGGTATGCAAGCCAGAGGGCATCACGTCGCTATCGCCTGCCCCGAGCAATCGGCAATCTTCGAGCAAGCCCGGCGGCGTGGACTGATGACGCTGGCGCTACCGATTGCCCGCAAGCGTTGGCCTGGGATTCTGGCCTTGCGGCACAGTTTCCAACATGGCCCTGACGGTCAAGCTTGGCAGATCATCAACAGTCACAGCTCCACCGACAGTTGGTTGAGCGCGCTGGCACTGGCCAGCCTGCCCCATAGCCAGCAACGACCGCGCCCTGCCCTGGTAAGAACGCGGCACATCTCGGCGCCTATCGGTCGCAACCTATCGACACGCTGGCTGTATGGGCGGGCCTCGGCTCATGTCGTAACCACCGGTGAAGCACTGCGTGTGCAAGTCATGCAACAGACTGGTCTGTCTGGCGATCGCGTCACTTCCATTCCTACCGGCATCGACTTGGCACAGTTTCAGCCGCTGGATACCCTTGCCCCGCAAGGGAGCTTGGTCCAGCAAGCACTGCGACAGCGCCTGGGACTACCGGCAGATCGATTCATCATCGGCATCGTCGCCACGCTGCGCAGCTGGAAAGGCCACCGCTATCTGGTTGAAGCGATGCAGTCATTGCTCAGTGGATCATCAAACGCCACAGCACAGCGACCGTACTTGCTCATCGTCGGCGATGGCCCGGGTCGCGAACCGCTGGGCTCGCAAATTCAAGCATTGGACTTGCAGCAGTCGGTGCAGATGGTTGGCAATCAGCAAGATGTCGTGCCCTGGTTACAGTGCCTGGATGTGTTTGCCCTGCCTTCCTATGCCAACGAAGGTGTGCCACAGGCCATCATGCAGGCCATGGCCTGCGCCCTGCCAGTGATCACCACCCATGTTGGCGCCATTGGCGAAGTGGCCAACCATGACCAGACTGCATTGCTAGTAACGCCACAAAGCAGCAGCGCCCTGGCGCAGGCCATCACACAATTGCAGGCCGATGGCGGCCTGCGACAACGCCTGGCACTGGCCGGTCATGAACAAGCCTGTAAGCACTTTGCGCAATCGCTGATGCTCGAGCGTATGGAGCAGGTATTCCGGCAAGCACGCAAGCTACGG
>CAIPUP010000314.1 GCA_903868285.1 uncultured beta proteobacterium | reverse complement strand
ATGCAAAGCGCGTTGCGCATCGCCAGTCTGTTTCCGCCGGCACGCGACTATTTTTTGCAGATGAAATTCAAGCCCAAACCGCGTTTCGAGCGCGGACTGGTGGTGCCGGATGCCTTGCCGGCAAAGCTGTCGCTATCGGGGAGGCTGTTTCCGCAACCGATGGTGGAGACGCCCGAGCTGCGTAGTCTGCGCCTGGATGACGCGCTGGGTGCCGGCTTCGCCTTGTTGCTGGTGGGCTGTGCGCCAGGCGAGGTGCTGGAGGCGGACGCCCTGCCCTGGCAGCAGAAATTTCCAGTGGTGCCCGAGGCGTTCGGTGCACGACGCGTGCGCATCGTGCCGCAGCACTACAACTTTCCATTGGCGACCGCAGCTTCGGCCGCAGTGTCCTCAGCAGCGTCCTCGCCAAGTCAGCAGGGCGCGCAGCAGGAACTGGTGCTGCGTGATGCCGAGGGCGTGATTGCATCGGCGCTGGCGGCATACGGTTCCTGTGCTGTGCTGCTGCGGCCCGATCGTCATGTGCTGGCGGTGATACCACTGGCTGCGCAGCAGGCCACCCTTCATGCACTGCAGCAACTGCTTCCTGCGTAGGCCCTGATATACAATCCGGCGCGTTTGATCAAAGGCGCTGAGCGATGCAGCGCTTTTCGTTTCTCTGCCATTCCTGAGGAGGTGTCATGCAACATAAATTCATCCTGCGCGGCCTGTTTACGGCTGCGCTCATCAGCGTCGGCCTGGTGGCCAGCGCCCAGACCATCAAGGTCGGCATGGTCAACACCTACTCGGGCCCGAATGCCACGCTGGGTGATGGCATCGACAAGGGCGTCAAGCTGTACATGAAACTCAATGCCGACAAGCTGCCCAAGGGCGTGAATGTCGAGCTGATCGTGCGCGATGACGGCGGCACCAACCCGGACAAGGCCAAGCAACTGGCGCAAGAACTCATCGTGCGCGACAAGGTGCAGATGCTGACCGGTGTGGTCTGGACACCGAACGCCATGGCCATCGCCCCGCTGACTGCGGAGGCCAAGATTCCGTTCGTGATTTCCAACGCCGGCGCGTCGGTGATCACCACCCGCTCGCCCTACATCACGCGTGCTTCGTTCACCCTGTGGCAATCGTCCTATCCGATGGGACAGTGGGCAGCCAAGAAATTCAAGCGTGCCTATATCGCCGTCACCGATTTTTCGCCCGGCCATGATTGCGAGGAAGCCTTCGAGAAGGCCTTCACCGCCGGTGGCGGACAGATCGTCGGCAAGGCACGCATGCCGTTCAACACCGACTTCATCCCCTATATGCAGCGCGCCAAGGATGCCAAACCGGATGTGCTGTTTGTGTTCATCCCGGCAGGTCGTCAGGCCACCCAGGTGATGAAGGCCTATGGTGACCTCGGTCTGGACAAAGCCGGCATCAAGTTCATCGGGCCTGGCGACATCGTCACCGATGAAGAATTGCCGAGCATGGGCGATGTGCCGTTGGGCGTGATCTCTACTCACCACTACTCTGCCGCAGCGGACCGTCCGGCCAACAAGGCCTTCGTTGCCGCCTGGCGCAAGGAGTACGGCGACAAGGTCATTCCCAACTTCCTGGCTGTGGCTGCGTATGACGGCATGGACATGATCTACACCGCGATCCGCGAGCAAAACGGCAAGGTCGATCCGGACAAGACCATGGAAATCTTCAAGCGCTACAAGAATGCCAACAGCCCGCGCGGCCCGATTGCCATCGACCCCGAGACACGCGACATCGTGCAGAACATGTACATCCGCGAGACCCGCAAGGTGAATGGCCAGCTGGCCAACGTCGAGCTGGAGACCATTCCGATGGTCAAGGACATGTGGAAAGAGTTCAACAAGAAGTAATCGTTTCGCCTGAACGACACCGACCAGCATGGAAGCGCTACTGTCTCAAATCGTCAGTGTGGCCTTTCACGGCACGGCCTTCGGCATGATCCTGTATGTGATCTCCGTCGGCCTGTCGGTGACCATGGGGCTGATGGGATTCGCCAACCTGGCGCATGGCGTGTTCGCCATGGCCGGGGGTTACATCCT
>CAIPUP010000313.1 GCA_903868285.1 uncultured beta proteobacterium | reverse complement strand
GCTCCGTACGGCCGCGCCGCGCGCGAGGCCTTGCAGTCGGCGGGATTGTGGGAGTCGATGCAAGCGCGGCTGGTGCTGGGCGAGAACATTGCGCAGGCGGCGCAGTTCGCCTCCGGAGGGTCAACCCAGGGCGGCATTCTGGCTTTGTCGGTGGTGCTGACGCCCGCGATGCAGCAACGTGGACGCCATGTGGTGTTGCCGGCATCGCTGCATCAACCGATCCATCAGCGCATGGCCTTGATGCGTGGCGCCGGCCCCTCGGCACGCGCGCTGTATCGCTATCTGCAGCAGCCGGCAGCACAGGCCATTCTGCTGGCGCATGGCTACGCGGTACCAGCTGCGGATGCAGCGAAGGCCACACCATGATGGACTGGCAGGCGCTCACGCTCTCGCTGCAGCTGGCCGGATGGACCATGCTGATCCTGTTTCCGCTCGGTATCTGGCTCGGGCGCTTGCTGGCCTGGCGGGTGTTTCCCGGTCGTGCGCTGATCGAGGCCCTGCTGGCCTTGCCGCTGGTGCTGCCACCGACGGTGCTGGGTTACTACCTGCTGGTGGCGATGGGCTCGTCCTCGCCCCTGGGGCGCTGGTTCGAGCAACTCAGTGGTCATTCGCTGGTGTTCAGTTTCAGTGGGCTGTTACTGGCTTCGGTGTTGTTCAACCTGCCCTTTGCCATTCAGCCGATGCAGCGTGCCTTCGAGGCCATCGCACCCGAGGTGCGTGCCGCTGCAGCCTGCTGCGGGCTGTCGACCTGGCGCACGCTGTGGCGCATCGAGCTGCCGCTGGCCTGGCCCGGCATTCTGTCGGCGCTGGTGCTGACCTTTGCCCACACTCTGGGCGAGTTCGGTGTGGTGCTGATGGTGGGCGGCAGCATTCCTGGCGAGACCCGCACCATTGCCATTGCCATCTACGACCGGGTGCAGGTGATGGATTTCGATGCTGCCGGCTTGATGTCGGCGACGCTGTTGCTGGCTTCGCTGGCAGCGATTGCAGTGAGCTTTGCCAGCGCTCGGCGTGGCGGCGCCGGTAGCGGTGTTGCTGGCGCGCGGTGGACGCAATGAACCACGCCAGGCATTCCTCTGTCGCCGCGCAGGGTGGGCTGCATCTGCAGTTGCACTGCCAGTCGCCCATGCCGATGCAGGTCGAGCTGCATTGCGAGCAGAACGAATTGCTGGCGCTGGTCGGGCCCTCCGGTAGTGGCAAGAGCACCTTGCTGCGACTGATCGCCGGTCTGGTACGGCCGGGTGCGCAGGCGCGTATCGAATGCGCCGGTCAGCTGTGGTTCGATGCCGCGCAGGGTGTCTGCCTGACGCCGCAGCAGCGACGCATCGGTCTGGTGTTTCAGCAATACGCATTGTTTCCGCATCTGAGCGCCTTGCATAACGTCATGGAAGCCCTGGGCGATTTGCCGCTCGCGCAGCGTGCATCGCGTGCGCGCGACTGGCTGCACCGGCTGCATTTGTCGGGGCTGGAGCATCGCAAGCCGGCCAGCCTGTCGGGCGGGCAGCAGCAGCGTGTGGCACTGGCGCGGGCACTGGCGCGTGAGCCACAGGCTTTGCTGCTGGACGAACCGTTCTCGGCCGTCGATCGGGTGACGCGGGAAAAGCTCTATGAGGAGCTGGCGCAGTTGCGGCGCGAGTTGTCGATGCCGGTGTTGCTGGTGACGCACGACCTGGATGAAGCGCTGTTGCTGGCCGACCGTCTTTGCATCCTGCATCAGGGACGCACGTTGCAACATGGCGCGCCGTATGAGGTGTTGACGCGTCCTTGCAGTGCCGAGGTGGCGCGGCTGATGGGGCAGAAGAATATTTTTCGTGGCGGCGTGATCGCCCACCATCCGCCCTCTGGCGGCCATGCCGGTGCCACCCTCATCGAGTGGCGCGGCCGTACTTTGCAGGCACGCTGGCAGCCGCAATTTGCGCCGGGCATGCAGGTGGCGTGGAGC
>CAIPUP010000312.1 GCA_903868285.1 uncultured beta proteobacterium | reverse complement strand
GGCTGACGGCAGCACTGATCCCGATTTATCTTGGCTACAGCCTGGCCAGCATCACCCATTTGAGCTGGGGCAGTCTGCTGGTGGCCGAGGAGAACGCCACTGCAATAACGTCAAACAGTGGTGACGCCGAACAACATGCGGCACATGAGCGCACCCGCATCGCCACCTGGCGCGAAGGCTTCGGTCTGGCCGGGGTGATCCTGGCCAGCCTGCTGCCAACGGTGCTGGGCGATACGCCGCTGGTCGCCTTGTCGCGCTTCAGCCTGCTACTGAGTGGGGCCGCGGTACTTTGCGGCGGCCTGATGCTTGTCGGCGCACCACGCCCGCCCCGGCAGCCGAGCGTGACGGCTGAACCATGGCGCAAATTGTTCAGCCCGCTGCATGACGCCGCGCTGCGACGCCTGCTGTGGGTGTTTCTGGTCAATGGCATAGCCAGTGCGCTGCCGGCAACCTTGGTGCTGTTTTTCATTGGTGATGTGCTGCAACTGCCACAACAGGCCGGGGTGTTTCTGGCCAGCTACTTCGCTGCCGCCGCGCTCGGCCTGCCCTTGTGGCTGCGTCTGTCGCGCAGCATCGGCAAGCGTCGAAGCTGGCTGCTGGCCATGGCCAGTACCACCCTGACCTTTGCCGGTGCGCTGACGCTGCAGGCGGGCGACGGCACAGGCTTTTTGCTGGTCTGCCTGCTCTCGGGCCTGAGCCTGGGCGCAGATCTGGCGTTGCCCGCCGCCATGCTGGCCGAGCATATCCAGCAGCGTCACGCCCGGCAGGCGGCGCGCGTGGCGGGCATCTGGAACCTTGTGAGCAAGCTCAACCTGGCGCTGGCCGCCGGCCTGAGCCTGCCCCTGCTGCAGGCGCTGGGCTATCAACCCGGCATGAGCGACACCGCGACACCGTTGTTATGGGCCTATTGCCTGCTACCCTGCCTGTTGAAAATACTGGCCTGGTTGCTATTGCAGCGTACGCCCCGGGACGTCTGAATCAGCGCAGTCTTCGATCCATCGCATCAACCCTCAGGAAGCCATCATGACCACACCGCAACGTCGTACTCTGGCCAGTCTGCTGCTGGCACCGCTGTTCTGGCTGGCCGGCTGCAGCAGCGTCGAGCCCAGCCGCTATGTCAATGAGAAACCAACGCTGGATCTGTTCGCCTATTTCAGCGGCACGGTGGATGCCTGGGGCTATTTCAGCAATCGCTCCGGCGAAGTGGTCAAGCGCTTCAAGGTGGTGATCCAGGGCACGGTGCAAAACGACACCCTCACCCTGGATGAAGACTTCAGCTATGCCGACGGCAGCAAGTCACGCCGCGTCTGGACCATCCGACGCCTGGATGCCAATCGCTACAGCGGCCGCGCTGGCGATGTGGTTGGCGAGGCCACTGGCGTCACCTATGGCAATGCGCTGCGCTGGACCTATGTCATGGCGCTGGAGGTGGATGGCAAAACCTACAATGTCGATTTCGATGACTGGATGTATCTGCAGGACGACAGCGTGATGCTGAACAAATCGGTGATGAGCAAGTTCGGGCTGCGTCTGGGCGAAGTGATACTGTCGTTTCGCAAGCGCAGCTAAGGCGCAGCAGTATCTGGCCTGACCCAATGCCCACTCCCGACCGAAGCCATCCGCTGAACACATTGCAGCACCCATGGCAGCGTCCATGGCAACGTCCATGGCGGCCGCTCAATCCGCCGCTGCGGGACTGGCGCGGCAAGCGGGTGTGGCTGGTGGGCGCCGCCAGCGGCATCGGGCTGACACTGGCCGATGCGCTGATCGCGGCCGGTGCACAGGTGGCGGTATCGGCGCGGCGCGAAGCACTGCTGCAACAGCACTTCGCAGGCCGGGCGCTTGTCCTTGCCCTCGATGTCACCGACGCTGCCGCCACGCGCGCTGCGGCACAACAACTGCAACAAGACTGGCAGGGCATCGATGTCGTCATGGCCTT
>CAIPUP010000311.1 GCA_903868285.1 uncultured beta proteobacterium | reverse complement strand
CGGCGCGAGCTGCTGCGCCAGGCACGCGCCATGCCGGAGTATTGAGCGCCGCTCGCTCAATAGCATTCGCTGGGTACCATTCACTGAGTACCATTCACTAAGTACCACTCACTGAGTACCACTCACCAAACGCCGTCCATTTCAGGGAGTCTTCATGCGCATCCTTCACACCATGATCCGGGTTGGCAATCTGGAACGCGCCATCGCCTTCTATACCGAAGTGCTGGGCATGCGCCTGCTGCGACGCTCGGAATATCCGCAAGGGCGTTTCACCCTGGCCTTTGTCGGCTATGGCGAGGAAAAGGACAACGCCGTGATCGAGCTGACCTGGAACTGGGACACCGATCACTACGACCTGGGCAATGGCTATGGTCATATCGCCATCGCCGTACCGAATGCGGCCAAGACCTGCGACGAGATACGCCAACGCGGCGGCAAGGTAGTGCGCGAAGCCGGTCCGATGAAATTCAGCCCGACCGTGATTGCTTTTGTCGAGGATCCGGACGGCTACAAGATCGAACTGATCGAGCGTGCGTCACACTAATCGACCGCAAAAAATTACTTATAAAACAATAGCTTAGGTAATTTTCTCGGCGATACGCCGAAACGCTTCGACCGGCAGCGTCTCGGCCCGCAGACCGGGGTCGATGTCCAGCGCCTGCAATTGCTCTGGACTGATCAGCGCACGCAGGGCATTGCGCAGGGTCTTGCGTCGTTGCGAAAAGGCTGCCGCCACCACCTGCTCGAAACGCGCCTGCAGCGCGGCACTCACCAGCGGCTGTGGCAGTGGTTGCATGCGCACGATGGCGGAGTTGACCGCCGGCACCGGATGAAACGCCTCCGGCGGCACATCCAAAACCCGACGCATGGCAAAGCGTGCCTGCAGCATCACCGACAGCCGGCCATAGTCCTTGCCCCCGGATGGCGCCGTCATGCGATCCACCACTTCGCGTTGCAGCATGAAATGCGCGTCCTGCAACAGCGGCAACGCCGGCGCGAGGTTGGACGCGCGGTCAGGCGTGAGCTTGGCTGCGTCAGTGGCGAGCTGCGGCGTCAACAACGCGGCAATGCGAAAAAGCAAAGGTGTGGAGATGTTGTAGGGCAGGTTACCCACCACCCGCAGCGCACGACCGGCCTGCTGCGCCAGCGCGGCGAAATCGAATTGCAACGCATCCGCCTCACGCACCTGCAGGCGTGACGCATCATGTTGCTGGCGCAAACGTGCCGCCAGATCACGATCGATCTCGACCACCTGCAATTGCTTCAATCGCGGCAGCAGTTGCTCGGTCATGGCGCCCAGACCAGGGCCGATCTCCAGCAGCAGGTCGTCCGGTTGCGGCGCGATCAACGCCACGATGCTGGCGATGACCTGTTGGTCGACCAGAAAATTCTGCCCGAAACGCTTGCGCGGCAAATGACCGGCGAGTGCACCACGACCAGGGGATCGGCTCATGCCCAGCTCATGCGCTGGCAGCGCGATGACGCACCATCTCCAGCGCGATGTCGATCGCCGCCTGCAGACTGCCCGGATCAGCCCGCCCGGTTCCCGCCAGGTCCAGTGCCGTGCCATGGTCGACCGAGGTGCGGATGTAGGGCAGGCCGAGAGTGATGTTGACTGCCTCACCAAAGCCGGCGTACTTCAGCACCGGCAGTCCCTGATCGTGATACATCGCCAGTACACAATCCGCGCCCTGCAACACCCGTGGCGTGAACAGGGTGTCGGCCGGCAACGGGCCTTCGACCTGGATACCGGCAGCACGCGCCTGCTGCAGCGCCGGTTGCAGCACCTCGATATCTTCGCGCCCCAGGTGCCCGCCCTCGCCGCTATGCGGATTGAGCCCGGCCATCAGGATGCGCGGCCGGGCGATGCCAAAGCTGCGACGCAAGTCGTTATCGATGATGTGCAGCACCCGTGTTAGCAGAGGGATGGTGATGGCTGCCGGTACCGCCGCCAGCGCCAGGTGGGTGGTGGCCAGCGCCACCCGCAGGCCACCTGCAGCCAGCATCATCACCACATCACAACCGGCCTTGTCGGCCAGGTATTCGGTGTGCCCGGTAAAGGCGATGCCAGCATCGTTGATGACACTCTTTTGCACCGGCGCAGTGACCATGGCGGCACAACGGCCATCGATGCAACGCTGCACCGCCTCATCCAGCAGCTGCAACACATAGCCGGCATTGCGCGCATCCAGCACCCCCGCCTGCGCCGGCACTGCCAGCGGCACATGCAGGCAATGCGACCACTGCGCGGGAGTGAGCGTCAGTCCAAGGCGATGTGCGCGCGACTGCAGCAAATCTCGATCACCGATCAGCTGCAGGATCACGCCACGCTCCAGCAAGCTGTTTTCAGTATTGGCCGCCAGCATCAGACAGACATCCGGTCCGATACCAGCCGGCTCGCCGGTACTCAGGGCCAGATGCATCATGCGACCAGCCACAAACCAGGATGCTGCCACGGCCCAGACAGGCTGAAGCCGAACACCTCACCCGCCTCAGCGGTCATCGTTGCGCAGCTCGACATAGGCGCGGTCACGCAGCTGACGCAGCCACTCCTCGAAAGCCTCGTCACTCTTGCGGTCGCGCAAAATGCGGCGCACTTCCATGCGCTTGCGCTCATCCGACATGTCGGCCAGCTTGCGCTCTTGCACCTGGATCAGGTGAAAACCGAAAGGCGACTTCACCGGCTGGCTGAGCTCCATG
>CAIPUP010000310.1 GCA_903868285.1 uncultured beta proteobacterium | reverse complement strand
TGGCCTTCCTGTACCTGTTCAAGCAGGCTGGCGGGAGCTTCTCCATTCAGGACTTCCATCAGTTGCCGCTGGGCATGACGGCGCAGACTCTGGTGTTTCTGGCCTTCCTCATGGCGTTCGCAGTCAAGGTGCCGATGTGGCCAGTACACACCTGGCTGCCCGATGCACACGTCGAGGCGCCGACCGGTGGCTCGGCAGTGCTGGCTGCGATCATGCTCAAGTTGGGCGCCTATGGATTTCTCCGCTTCTCGCTGCCGATTGCCCCGGATGCCAGCCATGCGCTGTCGGGGATGATGATCACGCTGTCGCTGATCGCGGTGGTCTATATCGGGCTGGTGGCCTTGGTACAGGCCGATATGAAAAAGCTCATCGCCTATTCCTCGATCTCGCATATGGGCTTTGTCACCCTGGGCTTTTTCATGTTCAAGGAGCAGACCCTGGTGCCGCAAGCGGTTGAGGGCGCACTGATCCAGATGATTTCCCACGGATTCGTCTCCGCCGGCATGTTCCTGTGTGTGGGCGTGATGTATGACCGCATGCACTCGCGCATGATTGCCGACTACGGCGGTGTGGTGAACACCATGCCGCGTTTTGCTGCATTCATGATGCTGTTCGCCATGGCCAATTGCGGCTTGCCAGCCACCTCGGGTTTCGTCGGCGAGTTCATGGTCATTGTTGGCGCAGTGAGCTTCAATTTCTGGATCGGCGCGCTGGCGGCCACCACCCTGATCTTTGGCGCGGCTTATACCTTGTGGATGTACAAGCGGGTGATCTTCGGCGCCATTGCCAACGATCATGTGCGTGAGCTGACCGATATCAACGGCCGCGAGTTCCTGATACTCGGGCTGCTGGCGCTGGCGGTGCTTGGCATGGGGCTGTATCCGCAGCCGTTTGCCGAAATCATGCATGCCTCGGTCAATGAACTGCTGAAGCATCTGTCGATCAGCAAGCTGTGAGCGGAGAGAACGAGAAATGATGTCCGGTCTGCCGATCATGATGCCCGCCTGGGCAGAAATGCTGTTGCTGTCTTTGGCCTGTCTGATTCTGCTGGTGGATGTATTCCTGCCGCAGCGTCACAAGCCGCTGGTCTATCTGTTTACGCTGCTGGCGCTGCTGGCCTGCGCCGCTACGACTGCGCTGGTGCTGACCAGCACACAAGCGCGTCCGGTGACCACTTTCAATGGCATGTTCATCTCGGACATGATGGGTAACCTATTGAAAATATTCACTTATTTGACAGTTGCCTGTTGCCTGATCTATTCCCGCAGCTACCTCGCAGAGCGCGCCTTGTTGCGTGGTGAGTACTTTGTATTGATGCTGTTTGCCACCCTGGGCATGCTGGTGATGATCTCGGCCGGTCACTACATCAGTCTGTACATGGGCCTGGAACTGTTGTCACTCAGCCTGTATTCGATGGTGGCCTTGAACCGCGATTCGGCAGCCTCGACCGAGGCAGCGATGAAGTATTTCGTACTCGGTGCGCTGGCCTCCGGCCTGCTGCTGTACGGCCTGTCAATGATCTACGGCGCGACCGGTAGCCTGGACATGGCCCAGGTGGCACAGCGTTCGCGCGAGATCGTCGACGGCGTCGGTGGTGATTTTGGTGATCGTCGCCGCATTCTGACCTTTGGTCTGGTGTTCGTCGTAGCGGGTCTGGCCTTCAAGCTGGGTGTGGTGCCGTTCCACATGTGGATTCCTGATGTCTATCACGGCGCACCCACGGCAGTGACGCTATTCATCGGCTCGGCCCCTAAGCTGGCGGCCTTTGCCATGGCCATGCGGCTGTTGCCGGGCAGCCTGCAGCCGCTGGCCGAACGCTGGAGTGATGCCACTGGCTGGCATGGCGCCGGCGACTGGCAGGACATGCTGGTGATTCTCGCTGTGCTGTCGCTGGCGGTCGGCAATCTGGCAGCGATCGCCCAGACCAATATCAAGCGCATGCTGGCTTACTCCACCATCTCGCACATGGGTTTCATGCTGCTGGGTTTGCTCTCCGGTGTGGTCGACGGCAACACGCGTACCGCCATGCAGGCCTGGGGTGGGGCTATGTACTACAGCGTGGTCTATGTGTTGATGAGCCTGGGCGCCTTTGGCACGGTACTGTTGCTGTCGCGCGCTGGTCACGAGGCAGATGCCATCGACGACATGCGCGGACTGAGCACACGTCATCCGTGGTTTGCTTTTGTCTTGCTGTTGCTGATGTTCTCCATGGCTGGTGTACCACCCACGGTAGGTTTCTACGCCAAGCTGGCGGTGTTGCAGCCGGTGATCACTGCCGGTTACATCTGGCTGGCGGCGGTGGCGGTAATTTTCTCGCTCATTGGCGCCTTCTACTATCTGCGTATCGTCAAGCTGATGTATTTCGATGAGCCACGCGACACAGCACCATTGCGACCCAATGACGACATGGCACTGGTGCTCTCGATAAACGGTCTGATGGTTCTGCTGCTGGGCTTGTTCCCGCAGCAGTTACTGGATCTGTGTATGCGGGCGGTGCGTCTGTCTTTTCCGGGAACAGGCATTTGAATTCAGGCGCTGGCCTGTTTCTATTGTTGCTAGCCTTGCTGGCTGCAAACCTGCCGTTCGCTTCGCAACGCAATCTGCTGCTGCCATGGCGCGTTGCCAAACCCGACAAGTCCTTCGGCTGGCGTGTGCTGGAGTGGCTGGTGCTGTACGGTCTGATGGCTGTCGTTGCCCGCCTGCTGGAAGCGCGGGGAGGGCAGGTCTACCCGCAGTCCTGGGAATTTCACGCCATCACGGTCTGCCTGTTTCTGGTGCTGGCCTATCCCGGATTTGTCTGGCGTTATCTGTGGCAACACCGTCGCGCCACCCGTTGAGTCTTGCTGCAACGCGCAGAACCCACTCATGACGCAGCAGCACACCAAGATCGACCTGGTCGAGCATCCCGTCGATAGCACCCGTGTCTATGACGGTGCCTTGCTCAAGGTGCGGCGGGATCAGGTGCGCCTGCCGGATGGTTCGAACGCGGTGCGCGAATACATCGAACATCCTGGCGCGGTAGCCATCGTGCCCTTGCTGGATAACGGTGAGGTGGTGCTGGAGCGCCAATATCGCTATCCGCTGCGGCGCGAATTCATCGAAATCCCAGCAGGCAAGTTCGATGGTGCAGAGACCGCATTGCAAACAGGACAGCGCGAATTGCGCGAGGAAACCGGTTACAGCGCGCGCAGTTGGACGCATCTTGCGCTGACCCATCCTGGCATCGGCTATTCCGATGAGCGTATCGAGTATTACCTGGCACGCGATCTGCAGCGTGGCGAAAGCCGGCTTGATGAGGGTGAATTCCTACAGGTCTTCAGTCTGCCATTTGCCACGGCAGTGCAGTGGGTGCTGCAAGGTCGTATCACCGATACCAAGACCATGATCGGCTTGCTGCTGGCAGAGAAATATCTGCAGGGGCAATGGACGGTGAATCCCGCGCAGGGCCAGCAGCCATGACCACGCCGCAAGCGGCTGTGGCGGCGTCACCCCAGCGCAACGATGATCGTTTGCCATGGCGACATTTGCTGGATGTGTTTCTGCCATTCGCCCTGGGTTATTTCATCTCGTACTTGTTTCGCGTTATCAATGCGCTGATTTCCAACGATATTTCGCGCGACCTCGGGCTGTCTCCGGGGCAGCTGGGTTTGCTCACTAGCGTCTACTTTCTGGCGTTCGGTTTGTTTCAGCTGCCGCTAGGTCTGTTGCTTGATCGTTTTGGCCCGCGTCGGGTCAACGCTGCCTTGCTTTCGCTGGCTGCGGTGGGAGCCTTGCTGTTTGCCTTGGCACAGGATGTCACCAGCCTGCTGCTGGCGCGGGCACTGATCGGTATCGGCGTCTCCAGTTGTCTGATGGGCGCCATCAAAGCATTTGTCTATTGGTTCCCGATGTCGCGACTGGCATCGCTCAATGGCTGGCTGATCGCCATGGGAGGTGTCGGTGCGCTGACCGCCTCCATGCCGGTCGAGCTGGCATTGCGCGTGACGGACTGGCGCGGCGTTTTTATGGGACTGTCGCTGGCGACGCTGCTGGTCGCGGCGGTGGTGCTGTGGAAAGTGCCGGAGCGTTTCGAATCGCGCCGGGAGACCTGGCCGGAGCTGTTCGATGGCCTGCGCCGGGTATTCGCAACACCGGTGTTCTGGCTGGTCTCCTTGCCTTTTGGTCTGGCCTTCGGCGTGTTCCAGGCGGTGCAGGGGCTGTGGATCGCGCCCTGGCTGTCGGATGTGGCAGGGCTGTCGCGCGCCGATATCGGCCAGGCGCTGCTGGTCTCC
>CAIPUP010000309.1 GCA_903868285.1 uncultured beta proteobacterium | reverse complement strand
GCTGATGAGGTCGCCACCAGCACGGCATAAAACACAAAGGCCGACAGCTCGCCCGCCGACATGCGACCGGCCAGCACATCCTGACCGCCAATCCAGAGAATCACACCCACCGCACAAAAGCCGATCAGCATGACGATCGCGATCAACCACGCCTTGACCCGCACCCGCAGCACGCCGGCAGCACAGGCGGCATCGGTGGCAAGGCCAAACGCCGCCTGATCGGCCGCCTCATGGCCCCAGGCCTGCACGGTGCGGATCTCATGCACCGACTCGTCCACCTGCGAGGAAACATCCGCGACACGATCCTGGTTGTCGCGCGACAGTCGCCGCACCCGACGCCCCACCAGCAGGATGGGCACCAGCGTCGCCGGTATACCCAACAGAATGAGCAGCGCCAGCTTGGGACTGGACAGCACCAGCAACAACACCGCACCAGCCATCATCAGCAGGTTGCGCAGGAACATTGAAAAACCAAAGCCAATGACCTGCTGCAGTTGGGTTGAATCATTGGTCAGGCGCGAGATGATTTCACCGGTGCGCGTTTCATCAAAAAAGCCCGGCGACAGCGACAGCACCTGCGCATACACCGCACGCCGCAGATCGGCCACCACCCGCTCGCCGGTGCTCATCATGAAATAAAAGCGCAGCCAGGTTGCCACCGCCAGCACCAGTGCGATCAACACAAAGGCCGCCAGTGCAGCATTCAGATGCGCCGGATCGCCCGAGCCAAAGCCGCTATCGATCACGCCGCGCAAACCCTGCCCCAGCGCCAGCACGCAGGCCGAGGCCGTGGCCAGAGCCAGTATCGCCAGCAACAACTGGCGGCGATAGGGAATCAGAAACCTGGACAGACGCCGCAGCTGCGCCAGATCGCCGCGTGATTGCCTGTCATCGCGCGGCTGCAACTCGGAACGCGACTGCGATGCAGCGTGCGGCTGCGCCGCAGCATTCTCAGCCGGCATATTCAAACCCGAACACCGTCATTCACCGTGATGCGTCGTTTTGCGCAGCGCCGCAGCCTGATCGAGCTGGCGCTCCAGCGCATCGATCCAGTGACTCACTGGCAGCGCACTGGCGGCCTGCAGATGCGACTGGCAGCCGATATTGGCAGTGACGATCTCCTCCGGTGCGCCGGCCTGCAAGGCCTGCAGCTTGTTCTGTCGCAGTTGCTCGGACAGCGTTGGCTGCAACAGCGAATAGGTACCCGCCGAGCCGCAGCACAGATGACTGTCGGCCACTGGCGTGAGCACCACACCACAGGCGGCCAGCACGCGTTCGACCTGGCCGCGCGACTGCTGACCATGCTGCAGGCTGCACGGCGGGTGATAGGCCAGGCGGCGCGTCGGCGCACCCTCGGCCAGTTGCGTCAATTGCGCCAGCAGGGCTGCGTCGCGCCCCAGAAGCTCACCTAAATCTATGCATAAGTTACTGAATTTATTAGCTTTTTTGGCATACAACGGATCCTGTGCCAAGACCTCGCGGTAGTCCTTGAGCATCGACCCGCAACCGCTGGCGGTGATCACGATGGCCTCGACCTGACCGGCCTCGATCATCGGCCAGCAGGCATCGATGACACGTCGCATGTCGTTCAGACCGGCCGCATGCTGATCGAGGTGATAGCGCAGCGCGCCACAGCAACCCGCGCCAGAGATGGGCAGCAAAGAGATGCCCAGTCGATCGAGCACGCGTGCCGCAGCGGCATTGGTGCGCGGCGATAGCGCTGGCTGCACGCAGCCTTGCAGCACCAGCATGCGTCGCGCATGGCGCGCTGCCGGCCAGTCACCCGCGGCTGCCACCGTCGCTGGCAGCTTGCCGGCCAGCGCAGCCGGGAACAGCGCTGGCAGCAAAGCACGCAGCGACTGACCAAGGCGCAGCAACAGCCCGAACAGGATGCTGCGCGAGAACAGCTCGCCGATCAGCCAGCGCTGCATGCGCTGCATGAACGGTCGCGGCAGCCGCTCGTCCAGCAAGCCACGTCCGATATCCGCCAGCCGGCCATAGCGCACGCCAGAGGGGCAAGTGGTCTCGCAAGCGCGGCAACTCAAACAGCGATCCAGATGCAGGCGTGTACTGGCGCTGACCGGCTCGCCTTCGAGCATGCCCTTGATCAGGTAGATACGACCTCGCGGCCCGTCCAGCTCATCGCCCAGCAACTGATAGGTGGGACAGGTGGCGGTACAAAAGCCACAGTGCACGCACTTGCGCAGGATGTCCTCGGCCTCGCGTCCTTCGTGGCTATCGCGATAGGCCGCGGCGAGTTCAGTCTGCATACAAGGCTCCGTGACTGGGTAGGGCTACGGTGACTGCGTGGCGGGGCAACATGATTCAGAACGCGCGGTACAAACGA
This sequence comes from uncultured beta proteobacterium, assembly GCA_903868285.1. GTDB lineage: Bacteria > Pseudomonadota > Gammaproteobacteria > Burkholderiales > SG8-39 > CAIPUP01. Next base: position 5,824 of record CAIPUP010000309.1, on the reverse strand, counting down.
CCGCGATTGAACACCCGATGCGGGTCGAAGGCATGCTTGAGGCGCTGCTGCAACGCCATCATGGCGGGCTTGAGCGGGTGAAAGGCCTCCGGCTCGGCTGGCCCAGTGGCACCCTCGGCCGCCAGCGAGGCACGCCGGAACAGCGTGGCATGGCCACCAACACGTTCAGCCGTGGCACGGATCAGCGCCGCCTGCGCCATGCGTTCGGCAACACTACTCACCGCCACACGCAACCAGCGCAGACCACCAGCCCATTCGATCAGCGTCGGACCATCCAGATCGAGCGCCGGCGTGGTCGAGGGCACGGCGATACGCCAAAGGTCTTCGGAGCAAGAATCCTGCGGCTTGCCTTGCGGCGAGAACCAACGATGACGCTGCTCGCGCACATCGTCCCAGAGTTGCGTCGCGGCGCTGTCATCAAGACGCTCGCCACCCAGACGCTGGCAGGCCGCGGCCACCGCTGCCTGCGCCCCGCGCAAGCGCAGATGCAAAACACCAGCACCATCCCTCAATTGCCACAGACTGGCACTGAGCGGCAGCGGCTGCGCCGACCAGCGATTGAGCTGCTCGATCATGCCTGGCTGATCGAGCTCGAAACACAGAGTCGCCTCGGCTGGTGCCAGTGGCAGGGTCTTGACCGACAGATCCAGCAGCAAACCCAAGGTACCCATCGAACCGGTCAGCGCACGCGCCACGTCATAGCCGGCGACGTTCTTCATCACCGTGCCGCCAAAGCGTTTGATCTCGCCCTGGCCATCCATGAGCGTGGCGCCGAGCACGAAGTCGCGCACCGCACCCGCAGCCATGCGCCCCGGGCCGGACAGGCCAGCAGCCACCATGCCCCCCAGCGTGGCCGAACCAAACAACGGGCTCTCGCACGGCAGGTATTGCCCGGCCTCGGCCAGCGTCTGCTGCAACAGCGCCAACGGCGTACCAGCGCGTGCGGTGATCACCAGCTCCGAGGGCTCATAGGCCAGGATGCCGTGCCAGCCACGGGTATCCAGCACCTCAGGCGATTCTGCCGCGCCTGACAAACCCGGCGCAGCAGGCCCATTGCCATAGAAGTCCTTGCTGCCGCCGCCACGCACATGCAGTGAACGGCCCTCGGCTGCCGCGGCGCGTATGCGTCGGGCGTAATTGGCCAATAGGTCGATGCCGCTATCCGCGTGTGTATCCGCGTGTGTATCCGCGTGCGTATCCGTGTGCGTATTCGTGTGTGTATTCGGAGTCATATCAGAAGCGCGGCAGTTCCGGGAACGGCAGCTCGCCGCCACGAATGTGCATGCCACCAAACTCGGCGCAGCGATGCAGGCTGGGAATGTTCTTGTCCGGATTGAGCAGGCCGTCCGGATCGAAGGCCAGCTTCAGGGCACGGAACTGCGCCAGCTCGGGCGCAGAAAACTGCTGGCACATCTGGTTGATCTTCTCGATGCCGACACCATGCTCGCCGGTGACGGTGCCACCGACCGCAATGCATTGCTCCAGCACCTCGGCGGCAAACTGCTCGGTGCGATGCAGCTGATCCGGGTCGTTGGCATTGAACAGGATCAGCGGATGCAAGTTGCCATCGCCGGCATGAAACACATTCGGGCAGCGCAGGCCGTACTTGGTTTCCATCTGGGCAATGAAACGCAGGATGCGCCCGAGGTGCTTGCGCGGGATGGTGCCGTCCATGCAGTAGTAATCGGGCGAGATGCGACCGACCGCAGGAAAGGCCGCCTTGCGCCCGGACCAGAAACGCAACCGCTCGGCCTCGTCGCGCGAGATGCGGAATTCGGTCGCGCCGGCACCGCGCAGCACCTCGGTCATGCGGGCGATCTCCTCCTCGACTTCCTCCGGCGTGCCATCGGCCTCACACAGCAGGATGGCTGCAGCATCCATCGGATAGCCAGCGTGCACGAACTGCTCCACCGCATGCGTGGCCGGCTGATCCATCATTTCCAGTCCGGCCGGAATGATGCCGGCGGCGATCACCGCTGCCACCGCCTCGCCGGCACGCTCGACATCATCGAAGGCCGCCAGCACACAGCGCGCCAGTTGCGGTCGTGGCAACAGCTTGACGCTGATCTCGGTCACCACCGCCAGCATGCCTTCGCTGCCGATCAGCAAGGCCAGCATGTCCAGTCCGGGCGCATCCGGTGCCTCACTGCCAAACTCGATGATCTCCGGCTGCCCACGTTGACCGGCACTCGTATCCGCACCCACACCCGCACCCTCACCCTCGCCCGCACCCTCGCCCAGCACCAGTGCCCGTACCCGCAGCACATTGTTCACCGTCAGGCCGTACTTGAGGCAATGCACGCCGCCGGAGTTCTCGGCCACATTGCCACCGATGGAGCAGGCGATCTGCGAGGACGGGTCCGGGGCGTAATACAGGCCATGCGGCGCAGCCGCCTCGGAAATGGCGGCATTGCGTACCCCTGGCTGGACACGTGCGACGCGCGCCAACGGGTCGAGCTGCAGGATGCGATTCATCTTGGCCAGGGACAGCAACACGCCATTGGCATGCGGATAGGCACCACCCGAGAGCCCGGTGCCCGCGCCCCGTGCCACCAGTGGCACCTTTAACGCAGCACAGATACGCATCACCGCCATCACCTCGGCCTCATCGCGCGGCAAGGCCACCACCATCGGCAACTGGCGATAGGCCGACAGCCCATCGCATTCGTAGGGCCGAGTGTCCTCGCGCTGCCATAGCACCGACTCGGCCGGCAGCACCGCACGCAGGCGTGCCACCACTTCGGATTGCCGAAACACACCGTCGGCCAGCATGGCCTTGCCTTGGTTAGTGGTCATGATTTCCCGGATTCGAAACGTCACTCAACCAGCGGTTGCACGCGTTGCACCAGCGACCGCACCAGGCACCGCATCACGCGGCTGTGCCGGACGCTCATCAATCGGCAGGTTGATCAGCGCTGCAGTCAGGCCCAGACCGATGGCGATCCACCACACCAGGTCATAGGAACCGGTGCGATCAAAAATCAATCCGCCCAGCCAGCCACCAAAGAAGCTGCCAACCTGGTGAAACAGAAACACCATGCCGGTCAGCATGGCCATATGGCGCACGCCCCAGATACCAGCCACCACGCCACTGGTCAGCGGCACGGTGGCCAGCCAGGTGATGCCCAGACCCATGGCGAACAGATACACGCTCCAGGGGGTGAGCGGAAACGACAGCATCAGCACGATCAGCACACTGCGCGACAGATAGGCAATCGCCAGCAAATAGGTTTTATGAAAACGCTGACCCAGCACGCCGGCGTAATAGGAACCGAAGATATTGAAAAAGCCGATCAAGGCCAGCGCCACGGTGCCATCGAATGCGGTGAGCCCCTTGTCCACCACATAGGCCGGGAAATGCGTGCCGATGAACACCACCTGGAAGCCACAGGTGAAATAGCCCAGCCCCAGCAGCCAGAAATTGCGATTGGTGGCAGCGGCACACACCGCTTCGCGGGTTGACACCAGACCGGTCTGCGGCGTGCCATCGGCGTTGAGCGAGCTGCCATAGCCTTTGTCGCGAATGCCGGCCGAGAGCGGTACCACCATCGCCACCGCCACCGCCAGCGCCACCAGCGCCCAGTACCAACCAATGCTGCCGATGAGCACCGCCACCATCGGCATGAGCAGAAACTGACCGAGGGAGCCGGCTGAACTGGCAGCACCGAACACCTTGCTGCGGTTCTCGGGTGGAGACAAGCGACCGAGCGCACTGAGCACGATGTTGAAGGTGCAGCAGCTCATGCCGACGCCGACCAGTACGCCAATGGACAGCACCAGATGCCAGGGCTGGGTGGAATGCGCCATGCCGGCCAGTCCGGCGCAAAACAGCGTGCCACCTGCGATCAGTACCCGCCGCGCACCAATGCGATCGGCCAGCATGCCGGTGAAGGGCTGGGCCACACCCCAGATCAGATTGGACAGCGCCACCGACAATCCGAACACCTCGCGCCCCCAACCATTGGCCAGGCTCATGGGCTGCAGGAACAAACCAAAACCATGGCGTATGCCCAGCGCCAGGGTGAGGATCATGCCGCCACAGATCAGCGCCAGCGTGGCCGCAGAGAGCGGCGAACGAGGAACTTTCGAGGTCTTGCCATCGGCCTGAGGCTGTGTCATTTTATTCAATCAAATCAATAACTTACGTTAATTTCTCTCGGGCCTCTCAAGTACCCAATACACCTGCAGCAGCACACAGCAACACCAGCAACTCAGCGACCGCGATCCAGGCCAGCGCATGTTCACCAGCGCGCCACAGACCAGGCAGCACGGCAAGATAACAGAGCGGCGTGACCGAGGCGAGCACAGCGATGCCCAGCACATTGAGGTAGTCACCCTGATGCAATTGCGACAGCCAATACCAGCCGTCCTGACTGCCACTGGCACGCAGATAGTCCGCCACCGGCAGCGTCCATAGTTGCGGCAGGCGTTGCAGATCCACCGCCGGCTTGAGTACACCACCCAGATACAGCGCATAGCTCAGCAACAACAACACAAACCCCAGCAGCGCACCGCGCTGCATCCAGCGCGCATAGCGCAAGTCGTGTGGCGAAACATCGTGCGGCGAAACGTCTTGCGGCGTAACAGGATTCATGCCGCCAGCCCCTTGATGAGCGAACGCAGGCCGGCTGCCAGCAACAGCACGATGACGGTGTAGCGCACGGTGCGGGCACTGACCCGACGCAGCAGGCGCCCACCCAGCATTGCTCCCAGCATCACGCCGAGCACCGTGGGCACCACCAGCAGCGGCAACACCGCACCCCGATTGAGATAGACCCAGGTGGCTGAGGTATTCACCACCGACAGCAACAGGCCGGAGGTACCGGCAGCCAGCTTGAGTGGTGCCCCCATCAGCAGATTCAGCGCCGGCATATTGGCCCAACCCGCGCCGATGCCGAACAGCCCGCCCATGAAACCGATCAGCGCAAATACCGGCACCCCGCCCATGGTGCGATGTACCGTCCAGCGCACCGCCGAGCCGTCGGCCGGATCGACATAGCGACCGCGTATGCCCAGCGCCTGGGCGATGGCATCGGCCTGCACGCCGCCCTGTTCTGCCGCGACGCTGGATCGCAGCATCAGCAAAGCGATAGCGCAGACCAGCAGACCGAGCGCGATCTGCACTACCGAGGCGGGCAGGCTTAGTCCCACCATCGCGCCCAGCACCGAGAACACCGAACCAAACAGCGCCAGCGGCATGGCCAGACGCAAGCTGGCCAGTCCATCGCGCAGCAGCTGCGGCCCTGCTGCCAGCGCACCCGCCAAGGCCAATATCAGACCGGCACCGCGCACGAAATCAAGATGAAACGGAAACAGTGCGCCAACCACCGGCACGAACAGCGTGCCACCACCGATACCGCCCATGACCGACACCACACCGATGACCAGCGCAATCGCAAACAGCGCCAACGGCCACAACCACCAATCCTCGGCAGCGCTGCCCAATGCATCGGTAAGCGCAACGACCTCGGCAGCTGCAGCAAGATTGAACAAGCCAAGCGTCATCAGCACCAGCGCAACAGCACACAGCATGCGCACAGCACCGCCAGCAAGAGTATGGGGAATGGGTTTTGACACGGTGCGCATTGTACGACCATGCACGACTACAGCCTTGCTCGGCAACCTGCGATGCTACGATCGCGCATTGCACCAACCGCACCGCAGAAACACCGCCAGCAACACCATCGGCAACGCAATCGGCAACGCTTTTTTGACAGCGAGACAAACACCATGGGCCATCGTCTTTCCAGCATCACCACCCGCACCGGTGACGGCGGTGACACCGGCCTGGGCGATGGCAGTCGCGTGCCCAAGGACCATCTGC
>CAIPUP010000308.1 GCA_903868285.1 uncultured beta proteobacterium | reverse complement strand
AAGCAATCCTGGCGCAGCCGCCAGGCACGGTGCGCGGCCAGATACGCGTTACGGAACAAGGCGAGGTGATCGGCTCCAAATATGCCAATCCGGAAATTGGTCGGCGCAATCTGGAGACCCTGGTGGCGGCTACGCTGGAGGCCAGCCTGCTGCAACCGACCAAGCCCGCGACACGCAGCTTTATGCAGGCAGCAGCGACGCTATCCGAAACCAGCATGCAGGCTTATCGTGCGCTGGTGTACGAAACCCCCGGATTTACCGAATATTTTTTTGATGCCACGCCGTTGCGTGAACTGGCGCAACTCAATATTGGTTCCCGCCCGGCTTCGCGCAAGGCGTTGCAAAACATCGAGGATCTGCGCGCCATTCCCTGGGGTTTCAGCTGGGGACAATGCCGGCTGACCTTGCCCGGTTGGTATGGCTTCGGTTCGGCAGTGGCGGCCTTTCTCGATCGTCCGGTAGCAGCGGAACGCAAGGCGGCACTGGCCTTGCTGTGCCGGATGTATCGCCAGTGGCCATTCTTTCGAACCCTGCTGTCGAACATGGACATGGTGCTGGCCAAGAGCGATCTCGCGCTGGCCGCGCGCTATGCCGAACTGGTGCCGGAGCGACGTCTGGGCAAGCGAATCTTTGCCACCATCGAAGCGGAGTGGCATCGCACGGTCGATGCGCTCAATCGCATCACCGGGCAGCGCCAGCGACTGGAAACCAACCCGGCCCTGGCGCGCTCCATCCGGCATCGCTTTCCGTACATCGATCCGCTGCATCACTTGCAGATTGAACTGATACGGCGTTACCGCGCTGGCCTGGCGGATGAACGGGTGCAGCGCGGCATCCACATCAGCATCAATGGCATCTCAGCCGGATTGCGTAACACCGGGTAAGGCCTGCTCCAGGGTCAGCAAGGCCTGCTTGCGCGGCAGGCCGCCGGCATAGCCGGTGAGCTGGCCCTGGCTGCCGAGCACGCGGTGGCAGGGCACGATGATGCTCCAGGGGTTGCGCCCGACGGCACCAGCCACTGCGCGCACCGCCGCCGGGCGACCGAGTGCAGCGGCCAACGCGCCATAGCTGGTGGTCGTTCCGTGTCCGAGCTCGCACAGTTGCTGCCACACCGCGCGCTGAAACGCCGTGCCAAGCACCGCGCTGCGCGGCGTCGTGAACTGTCGTAACCGGCCATCGAAATAGGCCAGCAATTCTCGCTGGGCATGATCCAGCCAGCGCTGCTGTGTCACCTCGCTGAAGGCAGTGTGATCGGGGCGATGCCGCTGATTGCAGAACCATGCGCCGGCCAGGCCATCGTCGTCGGCCGCCAGCAGCATGGCGCCGAGCGGGGTGCTGATGGTTTTACAAGGTAGCGGCATCGTGGTTCGGTTAATTGTCAACATTAATTAACTTTAATAAAAGTTTATGTTTGATTTACAGCGAAAGTTGAATTATCTGCTGGCGGACTTGCAAACTTGAAATAATATTCGATAGAAGAGCGTAGAGTGGATCTAACAATTTCGCATTGATGTTTTCACTCCGTTAAAGAGGGTTT
>CAIPUP010000307.1 GCA_903868285.1 uncultured beta proteobacterium | reverse complement strand
GCCAGTGCACGGTCAATCAGCTGTCTGGCTTCTTCCAGTCGCACATTGCGATCAGCAAAGGAATAGCCCAGGGCGTTGTAGGCATGCGCGTTATCCGGACGCAAGGCAATCACTTTGCGCAGGCTGCTCTCCAGCACATCCAGTCGATCCAATTTTTCCGCCAGCATGGCGTAGTCGTACAGCAGGTCCGTATTATCCGGCGCATCTTTCAACGCCCGCTCCAGCAGCACGAACGCCGCCTGGATCTGATTGGCATCACGCAGCAACTGCGATTCAGCCAAGGTCAATTGAATACCTTGCTCTTTTCCTTGCGGCTCGATGCCAGCCAGGTAACTACGCGCACTGTCCAGGCCACGCAACTTGACGATGACCTGTGCTGCACGTACCCGCGCTGCAACAAACTGCTCGCCCAGCTGAATCTTTTCATACCAACCCAGTGCTGCCGTCAGGTCTTTACGCCCCTCGGCCGCCTGGCCAAGGTACATGTGCAGCATGTCGCTGTCGCGATAGCCCAGGGCAAGTAAACGCCGAAAGCTGGCGTCGGCCTGCACGAAGTCTTCCATCTGCATCGACAGCAGACCAACCGCCAGCAACATGTCATTGCTCTCGGGGTAGGCCTTGAGCAGACGCTGGAATTCATTGCGGGCCTCGGCCAGGCGCTGCTCACCGGCCAGTGCGCGGGCGTAACTCAGACGCACTTCGCGTGCTTCCGGATACTGCTGCAAAAAGACTTCGAGCAACTTCATCGCCGCCGCACGGCTACCCGACTGCAACAACTGCGCCTCGAGCAACACCGCCTGCTCCCAGTCCGGTCGCAGCGCACGAGCTCGTCGTACTGCGCTCAGGGCCTGCTCGTTTTCTCCCGCCGCTAGCGCTGCTTGCGCCAAGGCGTATTGCGCCTGCGACACGCTCGGCTGACGCTCCACAATCCGGCTGACAAAACGCAGGGCTGCCTTCTTGTCACGTACGTTGTTCAGCAGGCGGTTGACCTGCAGATAGGCATCTGCCTGACCGGCCGGGTCCTGCGCCAGCAGCTTCTCAACCAGGGGCAAAGCGGTATCCAGCTGACCTGAAGCCACCAGCAGACTGGAATAGGTTTGCAACGCACGGCGCGAGGTCGGCTCGGTGTCATGCCAAACCTTGGCAGCACTCAATGCGCTATCGGTGGCCCGTGCAAATAACGCCACTTCGGTAGCACGTCGGGCTATACGCGGATCGCGTGTGCGTTGTGCCAGATCGACATAAGCCTGCGCCGACAGCGAAGGATTGCCACGCTGCCCGGCCACTTCGGCTAACAGAAACTGATACAGCAGCTGATCGGTGAGGGGCAGCGCCGGCAGTACCGGTGCCGGCTCTGCCTGGCGCGGCTGACCGATAGCCGAGGACGTCGTGGCGCTACCAGCCTCGGCGGTATCAGCATCATCGCCATCGTCCTCGCCCCGCCGGGTCGTGTCAGCGACTGCGCGACCATCAACACGCGAATCAACACGACCATCGACGCGAGCATCGCCCCGCCCGCCCGCGCCTGTCTGGGCACAACCGGACAGCAACAGGCAAACGCCAAGGGCACTGACAAGCGCCGCGCAAGTGCGCGACTTTGCGGTCGATGAAACAAGGGGCATGGGATTTCTTTCGTTGAAACAAGAGTTTAGCAGGGCGTCATGGGGCACTCCCTGGGCTATATTGCGAATTGCTGTCATCGTCCATCACCGTACTCGCCTGCCATGCCTGAACTCCCCGAAGTCGAAACCACCCGTCTCGGGATCACGCCGGCCATCCTCGGCCAGCGCGTCAGCGGCGTGGAGATACGGCAGCCGATGCTGCGCTGGCGCATTCCGGATGACCTGGCGCGGCACATCGTCGGCAAGTCCATCAACCGGGTGGAACGACGCGGTAAATATCTGTTGCTGCAAGCGGGCACAGGCTGGGTGATCGTGCATCTAGGCATGTCTGGCAGTTTGCGCGTGCTGCCCAGCGATGCCCCAGCATCACTGCATGATCATGTCGACATTGTGTTTGGCAAACAGCTGCTGCGCCTGCGCGACCCGCGTCGCTTCGGCGCGGTGTTGTGGCAAGAGGGCGACGCGCAGCAGCACAGCCTGCTGGCCAGCCTGGGCCCCGAACCCTTATCCGAAGCCTTCACTACAGAACATCTGTATCAACAGACGCGACAGCGCCGCGCGGCGATCAAACTGGTACTGATGGACCATCACATGGTGGTGGGCGTGGGCAACATCTACGCCAGCGAATCCCTGTTTCGCGCCGGTATCAGGCCCGGTACAGCAGCGCAGCGTCTGAGCCGCGCGCGCTGTGCGCGACTGGTGCAGGCGGTCAAGGACACCTTGCGCGCAGCGCTGGCGGCCGGCGGCAGCACGCTGCGCGACTTTGTCGGTTCGGACGGGGCGCCGGGCTATTTTCAGCAGCAAACCTTTGTTTACGACCGGGATGGCCTGCCCTGCCGTGTTTGCAGCGCTCCTATTTGCGCGACGCGCACCGGTCAGCGCTCGACCTACTACTGCCGTCATTGTCAGAAATAACCCGGAATCTGAAATGACCCGGATGCGCGCGGGCAATCCGTGACAAAAGTAAAACGGCATGTCCAGACACACCAAACACGACACACAACCTCTGCAACGAAAATTCCAGTCGCGGCAGATAGTAGACTCGCATCAATCGCTACACGAGGAGAAGAGCCATGGCTAATCAAGACAACGCAGTGAAGTTTTCCATGTTCGACTGGCTGGACGAATCCGGCCGGGGCTATGCCCATACCTACGACGAGCGCCTGCGACTGCTGGAATATGTCGATCGTGCCGGCTATTACTCTTATCTTCTGGCCGAGCATCACGGCACATCGCTCTCGACCACGCCCTCGCCCAGCCTGTTTCTCTGCGCTGCGGCACAACGTACGCAGCATATCCGTCTGGGTGCGCTGACCTGGCTGCTGCCGCTATACAACCCGCTGCGACTGCTGGAAGAGCTGTGCATGCTTGACCAGATGAGTCATGGCCGACTGGAGCTGGGCATTAGTCGTGGCTCGTCACCGCATGAAGCGAAG
>CAIPUP010000306.1 GCA_903868285.1 uncultured beta proteobacterium | reverse complement strand
CGCATCGAGGCCTATGAACTGGTCAGCGACAGTTGCGGCGCCGGACTGTGGCGCGGCGGCCTGGGCATACGGCGCAGCTATCGCCTGCTCAACCCGCAGGCGCTGCTGCAACTGCGTGCCGATCGCATCAAGTTTCCGCCCTACGCCCTGGCTGGCGGCAAGCCGGCCGCCTGCGGCCAGAACCTGCTCGAGCATGACCAGGTGCAGCGCGAGCTGCCTGGCAAGATCACCATGGCGCTGAGCGAAAACGACCTGGTGACGCATGTGCAAGCCGGCGGCGGTGGCTTTGGCGATCCGCTGCAGCGCGCCCCCGAGCGAGTGGCACAGGACGTCTGGAATGGCAAAATCACTGCCGCCTATGCCGCACGCGAACATGGTGTGGTGGTGGATGCAGCCAGTGGCGTGCTGGATAGGGCCGCCACCGAGCGACTGCGCAGCACCGTCTCGGCCAAGCCATGAACAGCACCAATCCATAAACAGCACTGCCACCACCCCAGTAAAAATGTTATAAGTTATTGTTTTTATTGATTTTTTTACTCATCAGTAGTCCATGTCTTACCACTCGAGGGAGATCGCAATGCAAGCCAGTCAATATCCTCTGCCGGTCGCGCGCCGACAGTCCATCCTGAAGACCTCGCTGCTGGCTGGCTTTGCCGCCGTGTTCGCTGCCGTGTCAGCGCTGGGTGGCGCCGCCGCCCAGGCCCAGGCGCCCGAGAAAATCACCGTCAAGCTGGACTTCACGCCCTGGGGCATCCATGCCGGCCTGCAACTGGCCAAGAACAAGGGCTGGTTCGCCAAGGAAGGCCTGGATGTGACGGTGGAGGATGGCACCGGCACCCTGCCCGGCATACAGCTGGTGGGCGCGGGCAAGATTGAAGTGGCTGCGGTGCAGCTCGGACCGATGGCCGTGGCACGCGAGAACGGCCTGCCGGTGATCTCCATCGCCGGCTACGCCCGACGCAGTGACCTGGCCATCATGGTCGATGCCAGCACCGGTGCCAAGAACGTCAAGGAACTGGCCGGCAAGAAGATCGTCAGCTTCACCGGCAGCCCGTGGGTGCCCTTCATCAAGCCCTTCACACGCGCCGCCTCGCTGAGCGAGGAACAGTTCGCCGTCACCATGGTGGCGCCGCCGGCCATGGTCTCGACCTATGCCTCGGGCAACGCCGACGCCTTCCTGTCGCTGGCACCGTTCGGCGTACCGCTGGTGGCCAAGTCGCGTCCGGCACGCGCCCTGCTGGCGCTCGACTATGGCGTGGTGTTCCCCAGCTACGGCCTGGTGACCAACGAGGAAACCCTGGCCAAGCGCCCGGCAGTGCTGCGCAAGCTGGTGCAGATCAACACCCGCGCCTGGGAGTACATCTACCAGAACGCTGCCAATACCGAAGAGGGCGTCAAGGCCATCATCGCTGAACGGCCGCAAGCCAAGCTCGATCCGGACCTGCTGCGTGGCCAGATCGTCGCCTACCGCGAATTCTTCGACACCCCCAACACCAAGGGCAAGCGTTTTGGCTGGCAATCCGATGCTGACTGGGCAGCCGCCATCAAGTCGATGGAAGGCGCTGGCGTGATCAAGCCCGGACGCAAGCCGGCGGACTACTACACTAACCAGTTCGTCGACTGAGTTGACAGGCCCGGCCACACCCATGCAAAGCCACAGCAGCTACATACGCATCCGCAACCTGGACAAGACCTACGCCTCGCCGCGTGGTCCGGTCCAGGCCCTGTCGGGTATCAATCTCGACATCGCCCGGCATGAGTTCGTCAGCGTGCTCGGGCCCAGCGGCTGCGGCAAGAGCACGCTGCTCAAATGCCTGGCGGCACTGGAGCCGATCAGCAGCGGCACGCTGGAGGTGGCTGGCAAGGCACTGTCCGGGCCGCCCGATCACATGGGCATCGTGTTTCAACGCGATGTGCTGCTGGACTGGCGCAGCATCCTCGACAACGTCCTGATCACGGCCGAGTTCCGTCACCTGCCGCGCCAGGAATACGAGGCGCGGGCGATGCAGTTGCTGCGTCTGTTCGGGCTGGAGGACTTTGCCCACCGTTACCCCTGGGAACTGTCCGGCGGCATGCGTCAGCGCGCCTCGATCTGCCGTGCGCTGCTGGTCGATCCCGAGCTGTTGCTGATGGACGAGCCCTTCGGTGCCCTCGATGCCATGACGCGCGACGAACTCAATGTCGAGTTGCAACGCATCTGGACCGAGACCCGCAAGACGGTGCTGTTCATCACCCACTCCATCGCCGAAGCCGTGTATCTGTCCGACCGGGTGGTGGTGATGGCACGCAATCCGGGTCGTATCGCCGAGATCATCGATATCGATCTGCCGCGCCCGCGGCCGCTGTCGCTGCGCGAGACCCCCGAGTTCGGTCGCTATACCGCACACATTCGCAACATTTTCACCAACATAGGCGTAATCAAGCATGACTGACCTGGCGCAATGGTGGGCCCGCAGCGAGCGGCTGCGCTCGGTGCTGTTGATCCTGCTGGTGATGGTGCTGCTCTGGGAGGCGCTGTGCCGCGGGCTGGCGATACGCCCCTTCATCCTGCCGGCACCGAGCCTGGTGCTCAAGGATTTCCTGTCCGAGCCGGCCTATTTCATGAAGCACAGCGGCTACACCCTGCTCACCACGCTGGTGGGCTTCATCGTCGCGGTGATCGGTGGCGTGGCCTGTGCCGTGGGCATCGTCTACTCGAAGCTGCTGGACCGGCTGCTGTCGGCCCTGCTGGTGTCGCTCAACGCCGTACCCAAGGTGGCGCTGGCGCCGCTATTCGTGATCTGGCTCGGTACCGGCACCGAGCCCAAGATCGCCATCGCCATCATGATCGCCATCTTCCCCATCGTGATCGACACCGTGCTGGGCCTGAAATCGGTCGACCCGGAGATGATCAATCTGGCGCGCTCCTGCCGTGCCTCGGGCATGCATGTTCTGCTGAAAATCCGCTTTCCCAATGCCCTGCCCTCGATCTTTGCCGGCATGAAGGTGGCGATCTCCTTCGCCCTGGTGGGTGCCATCGTCGGTGAATTCGTTGCCGGATCGATCGGGCTGGGCCATGTGATTCTGCTCAGCCAGGGCAACTTCGATACGCCGCGGGTGTTCGTCGCGCTGACCCTGCTGGGCTTGCTCGGCACCATCCTGTTCTACCTGGTGGATGTAGCCGAATCGATGCTGCTGCCCTGGCATGTCTCGCAGCGCGGCAATCATGGCGATGGTCCGGTGGCGCAGCGCGGACTGTAACGGCGCGGGCTGTAACGGCGCAGGCTAAAACAGCGTTCAGCGCCAGGGGGTATCAGCGGGTGTTGCGCCTGTCATTCGACATTTGCTGCGCCACGGCGGTCACCGCCGCAACGATGCCCTGATAGCCGGTGCAGCGACAGATCACTGCCGACATGGCATCGCGGATCTGCGCTTCATCCGGATCGGGCACGCTGTCGAGAAAATCCAGCGCCGTCATCAGCATGCCCGGCGTGCAGAAGCCGCACTGCAGGGCATGGTGTTCATGAAACGCCTGCTGCAACGGATGCAGCCGATTGTCTTTGTCGGCCAGCCCCTCGATGGTGGTGATGCGCGATCCGTCCACCTGCACCGCCAGGGTGGTGCATGAACGTGCCGCCTGGCCATCGATATGGATAGTGCAGGCACCGCACAGGCCATGCTCGCAGCCGGCATGCGTTCCGGTCAGGGCCAGGTCTTCGCGTAAAAAATCCACCAGCAGCTTGCGCGGCTCGCAATGCCCGCTGACAGCACGCCCATTCACCGTCAGCGAAATCTCGACCAGCTGATTGGCGTTATCGAGCAGTTCGTCATGCGGCGACGATGCCGCATCATTCATCGTGTCATGCATGCTGTGACTCATCGCAACGGTGCCTCATTCATCAATGCTGAAGTTTTTCAACGCTGTGGTGTGTCAATGCTGCACCATGCGCTGCACCGCCTGCTGCAGCGCGCGCTGCAACAGACTGCCGGTGAGATGACGCCGGTAATCGGCCGATGCCACCGGATCGCTCAGGGGCTGCACTGCCGCCGCCGCCAGTTGCGCCGCCTGCGCCAGTGCCGGCTCGGACAAGCCGTGCTGTTGCAGATACTGCTCGACGCTTGGCAGACGCAGCGCACAGCCACCGACGCCAGCCACCGCAATGCGCGCCTTGCTGCACTGGACACTCTTGCCTTCGAGCACCACCGCCACGGCAACGATGGCGAAATCACCGCGCCGGCGGGAATATTCTTCGACTGCCCAGCCGGCACCCGGACGCATCACCGGGATACGGATCTGGCACAGCACTTCATCAGGCTGCAGCGCGGTGGAAAACAGCGACTGAAATAAATCCACCGCTGCGATGCGACGCTGGCCGGTCGGCCCATGGGCCACTACCTCACCATCCAGTGCCAGCAAACTCATCGGCAGCTCGGCACTCGGATCGGCATGCGCCAGCGAACCCCCGATGGTGCCGCGCGAACGCGTCGGCAAATGACCGACCCAGCCCAGCGCAGCACGCAACAGCGGCAGGTGTTGCGCCACCAGCGGTGCATCTTCCAGCGCACGCTGACGCGTCATGGCACCGATACAAAGCGTGTCTTGCGCAAGCGTGATGTCGCTCAGGCCGGGCAGCTTGCGCAGATCGATCAGGGCCTGCGGCGAGAGCAGGCGAAAGTTCAGCATCGGTACCAGACTCTGGCCACCGGCGAGTAATCGGGCATTGCCCTGATAGCGCACCAGTAATTGGACTACTTCGTCCAATAAGAGCGGTGCGTGATAGGAAAATTTCGGCGGCTTCAAGCGTATTGCTCCTCGCGACAGGGGGGCATTGTATGTATATTTGCATGCAGTTTTTCGCTTTGTCGCGGTAATCAGGAACATCCATCATGTCAGTGACAACTCGCACCACCTCACCCGCCGCAAGCGCGGCCGACACAGACCGCAGTCCGCAGGTCGGACGCTCGCTGCTGCGACGCGAGGATGCCCGCCTGCTGCGTGGCCAGGGCCAGTACATCGCCGATTTCGTCCTGCCCGGCATGCTGCATGTGGCCTTCGTGCGCAGCCCGGTGGCGCATGCGCGTATCGTGTCGGTGAACCTGCAACGTGCCGCCGCCGCACCGGGTGTGCACTTTGTCATCAGTGGCCTGGAGCTGGCGCAGGAGATTCCACCGGTGCAGGACCAGCAATTGCCCTTGCCGCGCAAGTGGCGCACCAGCATTCCCCATCGCATCTTCGATCCGCGCCAGCCCCTGCTGGCCTGGGACAAGGTGCGCCATGTCGGCGAAGCGGTGGCAGTGGTGGTGGCGGATAACCGCTACCTGGCCGAGGATGCTGTCGATCTGGTTGATGTCGAATACGAGATGCTGCCGGCCGTGGTGGACATGGAGGCAGCGCTGCAAAGCCAATCCTCGGTGCTGCACGAACAGAACGGCACCAACCTGCTGGCGGAGTTCTCGGTCGCCAAGGGCGATGTCGATGCCGCCATGGCAGCCGCGCCACATCGCATCAAGCGCCGCTTTTATCACCATCGCTATGCCGCCATTCCGATGGAATGTCGCGGTGTCGCAGCCAGTCATGACGCACGCACCGATTCGATGACGGTGTGGTCATCGACCCAGGTGGTGCACTGGCTGCGGCGCGAAGCCGCGCTGACCCTGGGCGTGCCCGAAGCGCGCGTACGCGCCGTGGCGCTGGATGTCGGCGGTGGCTTTGGCGTCAAGGGCCATGTCTATCCGGAAGATCTGCTGCTGCCCTACCTGGCACGGCGCATCGGCCGGCCGGTACGCTGGATCGAAGATCGGCGCGAGCATCTGCAAAGCGCCTGTCATTCGCGCGATCAACTGCATGAGGCCGAAATCGGCTTTGACAACGACGGCCGTATCCTGGCCTTTCGCGACGCCATGATGATGGACTGCGGTGCCTGGAACCCGATCGGCATAGGCATTCCCTACAACACCCTGTCGCATCTGATGGGGCCTTACCGCATGCCGCACTTTGCTGCCAGCGCCAAAGTAGTGGCGACCAACAAGGTACCCAACGCGCCCTATCGTGGCGCCGGCCGGCCGGAAGCGGCGCAGGCGGTGGAACGGCTGATGGATCTGGCAGCCCGCGAACTGGGCATCGAGCCCTCGGAGATGCGTCGGCGCAATCTGGTGCGCGCCGACGAAATGCCCTATGCCGCTGGTATTCCCTATCGCGATGGCGAACCCATCGTGTACGACAGCGGCGACTATCCGCTGGCCATGGACAAGGCACTGCAGGCCATTGGCGGGCTGCAAGAATTTCGCGCCCGACAAACAGCAGCGCGGGCCCAAGGACGCTATCTGGGCATCGGCATGGGTCTGTATACCGAGGGCACCGGGGTTGGTCCGTTTGAAGGCGCAACGGTTGGCATCGATCCTGGCGGACGCATCTATCTTGCCGCCGGTTCCTGTCCGCAGGGTCAGGGCATGGAGACGGTGTTCTCGCAGATCGCCGCCGACCTGTGGCAGGTGCAACCCAACGATGTGAGCCTGACCTTTGCCGACACCGCTGCCATCGCCATGGGCTTTGGCACCATTGCCAGCCGCTCGACGGTGAACCTGTCCGGTGCCATCCATGTCGCCAGCGAACGCCTGCGCGGCAAGGTCTTCGATATCGCCGCGCACATGCTGGAATGTGCCGCTGCCGACCTGGAACTGCGTCAGGGCAGTGTCGGCATCAAGGGCGTGCCCGGTGCAACCGTCAGCCTGGCGGATGTGGCGCGCGCCGCCCGCCCCGGCTGGGACAACCAGCGCCCGCCCGGCATCGATGCCGGACTGGAGGAAACCTTTTACTGGGAGCCCTCCACCGTCACCTGGTCGTATGCGGCGCATGTGGTGACGCTGGAGATCGACCCGGGCACCGGGCATGTGCAGCTGGAACGCTATGCCATTGCGCACGATTGCGGTGTGGTGGTCAATCCGCTGCTGGCCGAAGGACAGATCATCGGCGGTGCAGTGCAGGGCATCGGTGGCGCACTGCTCGAGGGCTTTCGCTACGACGGCGAGGGACAGCTGCTGACCGGCTCGTTCATGGACTACCTGCTGCCCACCGCCAGCGACATTCCCCACATCAGCGTGGTGCATCATGAATCGCCCTCGCCGCTCAATCCGCTGGGCGTCAAGGGCCTGGGCGAAGGCGGCGCGATCTCGCCGCCGGTGGCGATTGCCAATGCCGTGTGCGATGCGCTGTCGGACTATGCCGCCGAGTTCAACATCACGCCGATCACGCCGGAGGATGTTTACCGCGTTCTGCGCGCTGGTGTTGCACCCTCGCACAGATAGGCGATCACCATCTGCGGCACATGCCGCATGCGCTTGCGCAAGCGGGCGGCGGTCGACAGATCGACTTTCAGCACCGTCGACAGGGTGTGGCGATTGGAGATGAAGTAGGACGCCATGCCGGCAATCGAGATATAGAGATCCACCCAGTCGACATCGCTGCGAAACACCTTTTGCTGCTGCCCCTGTCGGATCAGTCGCTTGAGCGTGCCGATGAGCGGATTGAACATGGCTTCGATGGCGCTCGACTTGCGGATATGCCGCGCCTTGTAAAGGTTCTCATGCGCCAGCAGGCTGATGAAGGCCGGCGACTCGGCAAAGTGCTGCACCATGTGCGTCACCAGCGTGCGCACATCACCCACTGGGTCATGACCGGTCAGCGCGATGTCGTTCTGGCGCGTGCGCATGGCGGCATAGGCCCGCTCCATCACCTCGATGAACAGCGCTTCCTTGCCGGCGAAGTAGTGATACAGCAGGTTCTTGCTCATGCCGCAGGCAGCAACGATGGCATCCACCCGCGCACCGTCATAGCCACGCGCTGCAAACTCGCGCATGGCGATATCGAGGATGCGCTCGCGTGTGCGCTGGGCATCGCGCCGCCGGGGCGCTGCAAGCCGTGCCACCATGCAACCGCGGCTCAGTCGATGCTGTCGAGCACGCTGCCGAGCATGTCGATGATGGTATCGATCTGCGCCGGCTCGACGATCAGCGGCGGCGACAGCGCGATGATGTCGCCGGTGACCCGGATCAGCAGCCCGTTCTCGAACGCCTGCACCAGCGCATCGTAGGCACGCGTGCCCGGCTTGCCCGGACGCGACTCCAGTTCGATGGCACCAATCAGCCCGAGATTGCGAATGTCCACCACATGCCGCCGTCCGCGCAGCGAATGCACCGCCGCCTGCCAGCGCTGCTCCAGGCCGGCCACTCGCGCAAACAGGCCTTCGCGGGCATAAATGTCCAGCGTTGCCAGCGCCGCGGCACAGGCCACCGGATGACCGGAGTAGGTGTAGCCGTGCGCCAGCTCGATGGCATTGGCCGGATTGGCAGCAGCGTTGACGATGGTGTCATGCACGAAGTCGCGCGCGGCCACTGCACCCATCGGCACTGTGCCATTGGTCAGGCCCTTGGCGGTGGTAATGAGATCGGGCATGACCTTGAAATAGTCGGCGGCAAACGGCTGCCCAAGACGGCCAAAGCCGGTAATGACCTCATCGAAAATCAACAGGATGCCGTGCCGCTCGGTGATGGCACGCAGGCGCTCGAGATAGCCCTGCGGCGGCACCAGCACACCGGTGGAACAGGCCACTGGCTCGACGATCACCGCCGCGATGGTGGAGGCATCATGCAGCCCGACCAGGCGCTCCAGCTCATCGGCCAGCTCGGCGCCGTGTTGCGGCATGCCCTGGCTGAAAGCATTTTTCGCTGGCAGATGGGTATGCGGCAGATGATCGGTACCAGGCAGCCCGGGACCGAACACCTTGCGGTTACCGACAATGCCACCGACCGAGATGCCACCAAAGCCGACACCGTGGTAGCCGCGCTCGCGGCCGATGAAACGGATGCGCTGGCCCTCGCCGCGTGCCCGGTGATAGGCCAGTGACAGCTTGAGCGCGGTATCCACCGACTCGGAGCCGGAGTTGGTGAAAAAAATGTGATTCAGATCGCCGGGGAACATGCCGGCCAGCCGGTTGGCCAACTCGAACGGCAGCGGATGCCCCATCTGGAAGGTGGGCGCGAAATCCAGCTCACGCACCTGGCGTGACACGGCATCGGCAATCTCGCTGCGGCCATGTCCGGCGTTGACACACCACAGCCCGGCGGTGGCATCGAGAATCTTGCGGCCCTCGGGCGTCCAGTAGTACATGCCCTCGGCCCGCGCCAGCAAACGCGGATGCGCCTTGAACTGACGGTTGGCGGTAAACGGCATCCAGAACGCATCCATTGTGTTGGATGCGGCGGTAGCTGCGGGGTGGCTGGCGGGTGCGTTCATGACGGTCCTGAAGTGATGACTGAATGATGGGTACTGCGGGGTAGCTCAGCGAACGCTGTCTAGGTTACGTGATGGCGGCTCAATCGGCTTTGATCTTTGCATCACCAATCAGTTTTGCCCAGCGTTGCAAGTCGCTGCGGATCGAGGCCGACAGTTCCTCGGGCGTATTGGTATTGACCACCATGCCCTGGCGCGCCAGTTGCTCGCGTGATTCGGGCAAGGCCAGGATGGCTTTCACTTCATTGCCGATGCGCGCGATCAGCTCCGGCGGCGTGCCGGCCGGCGCGAACAGTCCATACCAGCTGTCCAGGTCCTCCATGAAGGACTGACCCTGCTCGCGAAAGGTCGCTGCCTCGGGCACCAGCGGCGAGCGGTTGCGGCCGGTGATGCCGATCATGCGCAGCTTGCCGCCACGCGCCTGCGGCAGGATGGTGTGCGCCAGCGACAGCATCATCTCCACCTGCCCGCCCACCAGATCGGTCACCGCCGGCGCGGCGCCCTTGTACGGCACATGCACGATGTCCAGCCCCAGGCGCTGCTTGATCAGCTCCATGCCCAGGTGATGCGGCGTGGCATTGCCCGGCGTGCTGTAGTGATAGCGCCCCGGCGAAGCCCGCACCAGACTGACGAACTCGGCCATATTGCTGACCGGCAAACTGTTCGGATTCACCGCCAGCACGAAGCTACCTGAAGACAACTTGGTGATCGGCGCGAAATCACGTGCCACGTCGTAGGGCAGGTTGCGATACAGCGCCGGCGTGATGGTGAGTGTGCTGGCATGGATCATCAGCGTATGACCATCCGGCCTGGCACGCGCCAATGCCTCGGCGCCAATGTTGCCGCTGGCACCGGGCCGGTTGTCCACCACCACGCCCTGCCCCCAGCGCTCGGACAGACGCGGGCCGATCATGCGCGCCATGATGTCCGGGCCGGTGCTGGCCGAGAACGGCACGATCAGTGTGATGGCCCGCGTGGGGTAAACCGGCGCCACGCTCTGCGCCAGCACAGCCATGCAGCCCAGGCCCAGCCAGCAGCCACCGATCACCCTGAGAAAGTTACGTAACATATTGATTTTATTGTATTTTTTAGTAGGTATTGATGTCTGACTGATCGGCATTGCGGGCACGCAGCAGACGACGGATGGCATACGCCATGGGCACACCGAGCGCCGCGAACAGCACCCACACGCCAAGCGTGGCGGCTGGCGTGGCTGGCGGCTGATAGCCACTCAGCCAGAGCAGCAGCGCCACACTCAGCGCGCTCAGGCCAAAGGCCAGCAGCGAGCCCTCGCCACTGAGTACCTCGGCGATCATCAGCAACACCCCCAGGCCGAGCCAGGCCAGCGGCGTATGGAACTGCAGCAGTAGCGCCATGATGTCCATATCGGCTCCTATTTCATGGCCTTGTAGGCATCCAGCATGGTGGCCAGCGAACCCAGCGATTTGGATATCTCGGTCGGAATGATGATCAAGCGCGAGCCATTGGACTTGGCCACCTCGGTCCAGCCCTGCACCTGCAACTTGGCGATCTCGAAGTCAATGGCTGACTGACCGTTACTGGCGATGGCCTCGGCCACCTTGCTGGTGGCATAAGCCTCGGCATCGGCCAGCACACGCCGCGCCTCGGCGCGTTTTTGCGCCGCATACAGCTCGGCATCGGCCACCAGCTTTTGCGAATCGCGATCACCCTCGGCCTTGGTCACCGTGGCACGGCGCTCGCGCTCGGCATTGAGCTGCTTTTGCATCGCGCTCTTGGTGTTGGCATCGACCTCGACATCCAGCACTTCGGTGCGCGTGATCTCCACGCCCCACACCTCGCAGGCCGCCAGCAAGGAGGTGCGGATGCGCTCATTGATGTGCTCGCGCCGGCCCTGGATCTCGTCGAACTCCATCTGGCCGCAGGTCGAGCGCACGGTCGAGGTGACGGCATTGCGTATGGCAGCGATCAGGTCCTGGATGCGATAGACCGACTTGGCCGCATCGGTGACACGAAAGAACACCGAGGCCAGCAAGGTGATCTCGACGTTGTCCTTGGTGATGATGCTGATGCGCTCGGGCTGCGGACTGATCTGGCGCTCCAGCACATCCACCCGATGCGCCACGCGCTCGAGCACCGGCACGATGAAATTGAAACCAGCCTTGAGGGTGCGATCGTATTTACCCAGACGCTCGACCACATACTCGCGCGACTGCGACACCATCTGCACACCCATGAACACCAGCAGCGCCGCAAAGCCCACCAGCAGCAGCAATACCGTACTCAGCATTTCCATATCTCCTCCTGATCGACATCGATCACCACAAGGATCGATCGCAGAGCAGCGACGATACCCGATTGCCACCCCGACCAACACGGTACCCGTATGCGGCGGTCGAGCAGCGGCGGTCGACCAGCGCCGGTCGATCAGCGGCTTTGTCGCATAATCATCGAACGTCGATCGCTATTCACCAAACCGCAGCACCCATCAGGAATCTGTCCCATGACTGGCCACCCCAATACCGCGCCTGGCACTGACAAAGAAAACACCGGCCGCGTCGCCGATCTGCGCCCGGATG
>CAIPUP010000305.1 GCA_903868285.1 uncultured beta proteobacterium | reverse complement strand
GGCAGCCGGGCGCTGCTGGTGACGCACTGGCCGGTGGAGACGGTCAGCGCACGCTTGCTCACCACCGGAATTTTCGAGCGCTATGCCAAGCCCGGCAATGTCACCCGGGCCGAGGCGCTGAACGCCTCGATGCGGGCGCTGATGGAAGGCACGGCCAATGGCCAGTACAGCTATGCCCATCCCTTGTTCTGGGCGCCGTACGCCTTGATCGGGGATGGTCGACGGTAATAGCGCGGTGCATCAACCCAGGCCCAGAAACGCTTTCGCATTTCCCTCGCGCAGGGCCAGCGCCAGAGCGCTGTCCGGATCGATGGCGGCAATCGATCCGTGCGGGTCTTTGTCGCGCACCACGAAGGGATAGTCGCTACCGATCATGACATGCTGTTCACCGAAGGTGCGGATCACTGCACGCAGCGCATGCGGGTCGTACACCAGGCTGTCGGCATAGACCCGCCGGGCATAAGTGGCGGGGGACTGCGGTATCGAGTCGCGAATCGGTGCGGCGGTGCGCCAGCCATGTTCGATGCGCGGCAGCATCATGGCGAAGGCGCCGCCACCATGCGAGAAGCCGATGCGCAGCGCCGGATGGCGCTCGAGCATGCCGCCGGTGATCATCGAGGCCAGCGCCAGTCCGATATCACCCGGAAACGCCACCACTTGTTCCAGTTGTGGCACGCCCACCAGGCGCTGCTTGCCAGCCGGACGCAGGGCGTGCACGAATACCGCAGCGCCGAGTCGTTCGGCTGCGGCAAAAAAGTCATCGAAGCGCGCATCACCTATTGACACATCGTTGATGTTGGAGGCGATCTGCACACCGGAAAGGCCGAGCGGCCCCATCAGATATTCCAGTTCGCGTATTGCCGCTTGCGGGTCTTGCAGCGGAATCGCCCCCAGACCGCTGAAGCGATCCGGGGCGCGACTGATCATGTTGGCGATGGTCTCGTTCAGATGACGGCACATCACTTGTGCGTCCTCCAGCGGCAGCCAGTACGACAGCAGTTCAGGCATGGGCGAGAGTGCCTGACGCTGTAGCTGCATCGCATCCATGTCCTGGCGCCGGATGTCCACATCCCAGCTCGCAGCCGGTACGGTGCGGTAATTCTTGCCCCGGATCATCACATGCGCATGACCGCAACCTTGTTGATCGCAGTAGTGCTGCATGGACGGCCATGGCACATCCGCATGCCGGCCCAGCGCTGCCGGAAAGTGTTCCGGAACGATGTGGGTATGGACATCGATGCCATGCAACATGATCAGGCGTCCTTCTGCACGTAGCCGTAGGCCATGTTGGTACGGCCTTCGCCATGCTTGTCGTAGTAGTCCTTGTGCATGGCGAACTGGTCATTGGCCAGCTCGGCGCGCTGCTGTGGCTTGTAGTTGTAGAGCCGGGCGTTGTTGCCACCGAAGATGGCGTTTTTCACCGGGCCATCGGCCGGACCGAGCGGCTTGAATCCGTATTTCTTTTGCAGCTCAAGCGGAATCTCCAGCCGGCGCAGCGACTCGATCTGCCATTGCGGTGCGCCGGTCCAGATGGCGTCGGTACCCCAGCAGACATGGTCCGCGCCCAGCCCCTTGATCAGGATGCCCATCATCACGGCCGCCAGCCGTGGCTCGGCAATGGTGGTCTGGGCAAACAGCTGGCCGACATCGGCATAGACGTTTTTCACGCCGTGTTTGGCGGGTATGTCAGCCAGATCAGAGACCCAGTCAACACGACCGGTCTTCTCGAAATTGGCCCAGGCATCGCCCACCGGACCGAGCCGGTAGCCACCGTGATAGATGATGAAGTTCAGTCCCGGCCAGTCCTTGGCCGCTTTGGCGACATCGCGCACATCGCAGTACGGCAGCAGATGCGGAAACTGTTTCTCGACCGAGGGCGGAAACAGGCCCTTGTGGATGCAGACGTTCTTCAGTCCGGCCTTCTGGAATTTTTCGTAGGCGGGATAGACCAGCTTTTCATCGTCCAGATTCCAGGGGTGCTTGGACAGATCCTTGTTGGTGTTGTCACCGATGGTGTAGCCCTTGAATGAATCGGGCTTGAGTATTTCGATGGCGCGATCAACCTGCTCCATCCAGCCGTCATAGCCGGGCGTGAAGATGGCGTGCGACATGGCGCGACGCGAGCCGGACAGGCGGTTGATGATGCTGCGCGCACTGGCCTTCATCTCGTTGGTGAGGAACCAGTCATCCGGGACTTCGGACGGTGCACCGCTGATACAGGCCACCTTGGTGTCGCTGTCGAAGTAGATTTCCTTCATGTAGTTCTGGAACATCAGGTCATCGATGGTCTGTTCCTTCTCGCCCAGCGCGGCGTTCCAGCCAGCCTTGCCCACGGCATTGCGCTGGTTGATGAAGCTCTTGATGCGGGTGCCGGTACGCAGGAAGTGGGTGTGCATGTCCATGATGAACTGCCCCGACAAGGCCTTGGCACGCGCATTGGCCAGTTCGGGCGTGGCGGCTTCGGCCTGCGACACACCGAACACCGGTCCATAGGTTTCGTTCATGGCCAGAAAAGCCGCAGCCATGCCCGAAGCGGTACGGAAAAACGCCCGCCGCGACAGACCCTGATGCCTGGCCAGGCGGCTGCCGATTTCCTTCACCCGCAGTTCGAACTCGCGTTGCTTGGCGGTCTGCGGAGGCGGCATGAATTCATCACTGGATACCGACTGCACCGGTATCGGTGACGGGTATAGCGATTGGGCCGCAGGGGACAGCCGGGACAGCTCGTCATCACTCAGAAAACCCATGAACTCCTCCTCAGGTCATGGACTTTCAGCGCAGGCGACATGCCCGAGCCGTCGGTCCGGTTCAGGTGTTGCCGTTCAGGACGGGACTGCGACAGGACGACGTTTGCGACGAAATTTCAGGGTGTGGGTGGCCAGTTGCGTTTCGATCAGAAAGCACAGCAGGGCCAGTACGAAACAGCACAGTCCGGTGAGAAAGCCGCCGGTCACCAGCAGGTTGGCGCGCAGCGTGCTGACCTCGGAGATGAACAAGGCCACGATGGTGAGTGCGATCAGCATGGCCGACACGGTGAGCATGGCCAGCGCGATGTTCACCAGATGGCCGCGCCGCGCCAGCACATTCAGCTCATGGGTCATGGCGGCGTCTTCGCTCACTTGCTGCTGATCGAGGCGCTGCTCCAGCACCCGCGCACGGTCGATGATGCGCGCCAGCCGTCCGGACACCACCCCCAGCATGGCGGCGATGGCGGTGAGCAGAAACACCGGCGCCACCGCCAGCTGGATACCGTGGGCCAGCAGCTGGGCGTTCATCAGAGCGCGCTTCTGGCGACCTGGCCGCTGGCCTGCACAAACCAGCGTTCGCTGGTGAAGGGTTTGCCCTGCAGTGTGGCCAGCATCCAGTCGGCCACCAGTGCCGGGGCCGCAGGTCCAAGGTTGGCCGAAGGTACGCCACCGACCGAATGACGCGAGTCCTGGTACACCACCAGACGCTTGGGGCCGCCCAGCACTTTCATCAGGCGCTCGGTGTGCTCCAGCGGTGACAGTTCATCGGCTTCTCCAGCGACGCACAGATAGGGCGCGCGGATGCGCTCGGCATGTCCCACCCAGGTCATACCGCGACGCATGGTGTCGAACTTGGCTTCGTCGGTGATATTGGACATGTACATGAAGCGCATCTTGAAGGTCGGCGAGGCTTCCTCGAAGATGGTGTGGAAGCCCGGCTCATGGCAGACCGCATTCACCGCGACAGCGCGCAGACGCGGCTCATGCGCCGCGGCGATGGTGGAGAAGAACGAGCCGAAGCTGTTGCCACTGATACCGATTTTTTCGCCATCGACTTCGCTGCGCTTCATCAGCCAGTCGACGCAGGCCTTGCCGGTGGCCTGCCAGGCCGCCATGCTGAAGTAGATGCCCAGCACCGGTGCCTCGTACTGGCCCGGGCCGTCCACCGCCAGCACCGCAACGCCGCGCGACAGAAAGCGATCGCCATACATCGACGCGCCCATTTCCTTGAAGCTGTCCATGCCGGGGATAGACACCACTACCGGTATGCGGCCGCCGCTGTAGCCCGGTGGCAGATGAAACCAGGCTGGCAGCTTGCTGCCATCGGGCATCGGTATCCAGGCTTCTTCCACCCGGTGATCGGCCAGCTTGGCATAGGCGGCATAGCATTCGCGCTTGCGCTGGTTGTAGGCCTTGTTCTGGGCGTTGTTCTCGTCGATGGGCCATTGCGCCGCAGCCCAATGCACTGCCGCGATGAAGTAATGCTCGCGCGCTGCCACCGAAAAACCCTCGGCCAGTGCAGCCTTGGCATTGGCTTCGCGCCGGCGCGCCTGGGCTTCGAAGGCCGGCGCGGCATCGGCATATTTCTGGATGCGCGCACGCACTGCGGCAAAGTCGCTGGCGGCAGCCGGGCCGCAGGGTGCGGCCAGATAGACCGAGCGCGGCTGGTCCCAATCCATGCCGACACTGCGAATGATGTTGTCCAGTGTCCAGCGCTGTTCCACCCAGCGCCGGGTGATCGGGCCGTGATGGATGGCCGGCATGGAGTGGCTGGCGCTGCTCTCGGCAGCGGTTGCCGCCGAGGGAAGCAAGGCGCTGGTGGCAGCTGCCGCAGCACTGCCGGCGGCTGCAATCACGCCTGCCGATTGCAGAAACTGTCGTCGCTGCGGACTGTCGGCGGGGCTGGGTTCGTCGATGCTGCCGCTGTTGGCTGATTCCATGCTGGTCTCCTCCTTCATGGTGGGTTCAGGCTGCGCGCCGGACTTCGCTCCCGATGGCTGGTGCTTCTCGGTGGCTAGCGCTTCAGGATACGCAGCAGGTTGTAAAAATCATCAGTAAAGATCGGCAGATCGGCACGTGCTGGCGCCGGCTCCGAGGCCTGCTTGATCAGCGGCCGCTCCAAAAGCGCCAGGTTGCGGGTGACGATGACCTGATCGGTGGAGGAGGTGTAGTAGTCCTCGCCCTCGCGATCAGCCCAGTCGCTGACCCAGGCGGTCTGCATGCCGAACTCATCGGCCAGGCGACGGATCACCGGCATCAAATTCACAAACCGGTTGGTGGCCTGGAACACGATCGCGCCATCGGGCTTGATGTGCTTGATGTAGGTCGCCATGGCTTCACGCGTGATCAGGTGCATCGGGATCGAGTCACCAGAGAAGGCGTCGATCGCCAGCATGTCGTAGCCGCGCGGTGCTTCGCGCTCCAGCGCCAGGCGGCCGTCGCCCAGCACATGCTCGATGCGTGCCTTGGTCTCGCGCTGGAAGCTGAACTCGCGTGCGGCAATGTCCACCACCGAGGGGTCGATCTCATAGAACACCCATTGGTCGCCCTCGCGGCTGTGGGTGATCAGTGCGCCGGCACCCAGGCCGATCACACCCACCTTGCGCGGACCGTCGAGCGAGGCCAGCAAGCGGCCATAGGCCGAGGTGCGGCCGAAGTAGCTGGTCGGCTCCATGGTCTTGCCCGGCTCCAGGTGCTGGCCGCCGTGGTTGATGGCGCCGTGATACATGACCCGGAACAGGCTCGGGTCGGTCTTGTCGCGAGTGCGCACCACGCCGTAGAAATTGCGGTCCATCTCGCGCACATCCTGGGTGTAGCTGCGAATGGCCTCCACATCCAGCCAGCTCACCGCTACCACCAGCCCGAGGGTGGCGATGCGGAACACCCAGTGCAGCCCCCAAACCCGTACCAGCAGCAGTACGGTGAGTGCCAACAGTACGGCATGCATCTCGTAATAGCCCTTGAGCAACAGCGGTGCACCGATGGCTACCAGCAGCGCACCGAGTGCGCCGCCGACCGAGATCATCAGGTAATACAGCGTGAGCTGACGCGGGTCGGGCTTGAGGCGTGCCAGTTCGCCATGACAGAACATGCAGGCAGCGAACAGGCCGAGCGCGAACAGCGGTGCGGCGTAGGCCAGTTCGAGCGAATCGATCATCCAGGCCATGCCCAGCACGCTCACTGCCAGCAAGGGCATGAACAGGCCGCGCACATACCAGCGCGGTTGATCAAAGCAGATGATGAAGGTCAGCAGGTACAAGGCCAGCGGCAGCACCCACAGGAATGGCACCGAGGCGATGTTCTGGGTGATGTGATTGGACACCGCCAGCAGCACACAGGAGCCCATGCCCGAGAGCAGCAGCCATAGCAGCAGATGGCTGGTTGGTGTCTTTGCTGCTGGGGCATCGGAGTCGTTGGCCTGTTTGCGCGAGACATCAGCATCGGCCGGCATGTTGCGAATGGAATAAAAGCCGGTCAGGCCGCACACCACCACGAATAGTCCATACATCAGCGACCACAGGTTGGCCGAGGCGGTGACGCCGAAATACGGCTCGATCAACACCGGATAGCCCAGCAACGCCAGCAGCGAAGCAAAGTTGGATAGCGCAAACAGCCGGTACGGCACGCTGGCATTGAAGCGGCGCCAGTACCAGGCCTGCAACAGCGGCGTGGTGGTCGACAGCAGCAGATAGGGCAGGCCGATGGTCACCGTGAGCAGTCCGAGGATGCGCAGGATCGGCTCTTCATTGCCACTGGGCTTCCAGCTGCTGTTGGCCAGAATGGGTAGCAGCGCCAGTGACAGCAGCATCAAGGCCGCATGGACATAGACCTGCTGGCGCGGGCGCAGCCAGCGCACCGAGGCATCGGCATAGGCATAGCCGGCCAGCAGCGCGCTTTGGAAAAACAGCAGGCAGGTGGTCCAGACCGAGGCTGCGCCGCCGAACCAGGGCAGGATCTGCTTGGCGATCAGCGGTTGCACCAGAAACAGCAGGAAGGCGGACAGGAAGATGGTTAATGCGTAAGGGAGCATGACTGAACCTTGAATTGACGTCTGCAGCAGGAAAGCTGCGGATCGTATCAGGGGCGGGGCGCTGTGCCGCGCCGGGCTCTGACTTATCATCGGGCAACGCCATCACGCCGTAGCGTTTTAAAAAATTCTTTGTAATGAATAGGTTACGAATTGCTGTCGCAGTTCGTCGTGGTTTCTCTGGCGGTTCCCCTGCGGCTGCCATGCCGCCTTCCTCCTCGTCATAGCCCAGGTTGCCATGTCCCCAGATGCCCCCGTGTCCAGTGCTGCAACCGCTTCAAGCGCGGCGATGGGGCCACGCCTTGGTGCCGATGCCATCGTCGGGCTGACCGAGCGCGATGCCGCCCAGCGCCTGGCGGTGGACGGTCCGAATTTGCTGGCGGTGGATCAGCGCCGCGGCCTGGCGGCATTGGCCGGTGAGGTGCTGCGCGAGCCGATGTTCCTGCTGCTGCTGGGGGCCGGGGCAATTTACCTGGTGATGGGTGAGCGCAACGAGGCGCTGGTGCTGCTGGGTTTTGTGCTGATCATCATGCTGGTGACGGTGCTGCAGGAACGGCGCACCGAGCATGCGCTGGATGCCCTGCGCGAGTTGTCCGGTCCGCGTGCCCAGGTGCTGCGCGATGGTCAGCTGCGCGCCGTGCCCGGTCATGCGGTGGTGCGCGGCGATGTGCTGATGCTGGCCGAGGGCGATCGCGTTGCCGCCGATGGCGAACTGCTGCAGGCGCATGAGCTGGCGCTGGATGAATCGCTGTTGACCGGTGAGTCCGCGCCGGTCGCCAAGGGCCTGGCTTCCCCGGATGCCAGGCCGGTGCTGGTTTATGCCGGCACCCTGGTGGTGGCCGGGCAGGGCGTGACGCGCGTCATTGCCACGGGGCGGCGCACCGAGCTGGGTGCCATCGGGCAGTCCTTGCAGCACATCGCCTTGCAGGCCTCGCCGCTGCAACAGGAAATCGCCCGGCTGACGCGCCGCCTCACCGTGGTGGGCGTGAGCTTGTCGCTGCTGCTGTCGCTGATGGTGTGGAGTCTGCGTGGCGACTGGCTGTCGGCGCTGCTGGCGGGTATCACGCTGGCCATGTCGCTGCTGCCGCAGGAATTGCCGGTGATCCTGATTGTCTTTCTGGCGCTGGGTGCGCGTCGGCTGGCGCAGCAGCAGGTGCTGACGCGACGGCTCAACGCCATCGAGACCCTGGGTGAGACCACGCTGCTGTGCGTCGACAAGACCGGCACCCTGACCGAGAACCGCATGCAGGTGAGCGAGCTGTGGGCCGAGGGTCAGAGCGTGGTCATTGCGTCGCCGCCACCGCTGTTGCTGGCCGACCCGCCCGCGTTTGTGCTGTCGGATGCGCATGCCGAATTGCTGCAGGTTGCGCTGCTGGCGAGTGAAACCGCGCCGCACGATCCGATGGAGCGTGCCTTGCATGGCTTGGCGGATGAAGTGCTGGCCGAGGCGCAGGCGCTGCATCGGCAATGGTCGCTGCTGCGCGAGTACGAACTGTCCCCCGAGCTGCGGGCGATGTCGCATCTGTGGCGCATCGATGCCGATAGCCATGATGTGGTGGCCAGCAAGGGCGCACCCGAGGCCATGGCCGAGCTGTGTCACCTGCCGCCGTCGCAGCGCGAACGCATCGCGCAGCAGACCGCCGAGATGGCCTCGCGCGGGCTGCGGGTGCTGGGCGTGGCACGGGCGCGTCATCCGCAGACGCGGCAATGGCCCGAGGCGCAGCATGATTTCGATTTTGTGTTTCTCGGTCTGGTCGGGCTGGCCGATCCGCTGCGTGCCGAGGTGCCGGCTGCGGTGGCCGAGTGTGGCCGTGCCGGCATCCGGGTGGTGATGATTACCGGCGACCATCCGCAGACCGCGCGTGCCATCGCGCTGCAAGCCGGCATCCCGGCCGGGCAGGTACTGACCGGTGCCGAGCTGGCGGAGATGGATGCCATCACGCTGCTGGCGCGGGTGCAGTCGGTGCAGGTGTTTGCGCGCGTCTCGCCGCAGCAGAAGCTGGCACTGGTGCAGGCCTTCAAGACCCATGGCGAGGTGGTGGCGATGACCGGCGATGGCGTGAACGACGCGCCGGCGCTCAAGGCGGCGCATATCGGCATTGCCATGGGTGGACGTGGCACCGAGGTCGCGCGCGAGGCGGCGTCGCTGGTGCTGCTCAACGATCAGTTCGGTGCGATCCTTGGTGCGATACGCTAGGGGCGGCGCATCTTTGCCAATCTGCGCCAGGCCATGGTCTACACCCTGGCGGTGCATCTGCCCATCGTCGCGCTGTCGATCTTGCCCTTGTTGCTGGGCTTGCCGGCGCTGCTGGGTCCGATCCACATCGCCTTTCTGGAACTGCTGATTGCGCCCATCGGTTCCTTGCTGTTCGAGTCCAACCCGGCGCATCCGCAACTGATGCAGGAGCCGCCGCGCTCGGCACGCGAATCCCTGCTGACGCCGCCACAACTATTGCTGAGTCTGGCCATGGGCAGCGTGGTCAGCCTGGTGGTGCTGCTGTTCTATCGCCAGCAGTTGCAGGTCGGCCTGGCCTTGCCCTCGGCACGCGCGGCGGCATTCACGTTGTTGGTGCTGGCAAGCGTGTTGATGGCGCTGCCGTTACGCAGCATCGACACCCACTGGCGCGGCATGTTTGTCGGGCTGGGTGGTGTGGCGGTGGGCATCGCCGCTGGCAGCGTGCTGGCACTGATGCTGGTGCTGGGCCTTCCGGGGTTGTCTGGTGCCTTTGGCTTTGCCTTGCCTTCGTTCAAGGCGCTCGCGCTGTGCCTGCTCCTG
>CAIPUP010000304.1 GCA_903868285.1 uncultured beta proteobacterium | reverse complement strand
TGCTGCACTTTGTCTGCATGATCGATGGAGATGCCGATAGTTTCCAGGCCGCTTTCGGCAAACTTGGCCTGTACGCGTTGCAGCGCCGGGATTTCCTCGCGGCAGGGTTCACACCAGGTCGCCCAGAAATTCACTACCCGCACCTTGCCCTGCCAGTCCAGCAGTGTTCGGTTGGTTTCGGTCAGGTCGCTAAAGCTGCGACTTTGCAGCGTTGCTAGTGCCGCAGCAGTGGCGCGCGCCGGTGCCAGCACGCTTTGATACAGCCACAGCCCGGCGGCCATGGCTGCCAGCCCGCTCAAGATCAGCAATGGCCAGCGCAACTTTCTCCAAAATTGGCCATTCATACCGTAAAACATAGACATCAGTATTTATCCTCGGCTAAATAGTCCGCGTCGGCCGCACTATCGCGGGCCCTGTTGTCAGTGCCGCCAGCGAGCTCCTCCAGCAGCAGTTGCAATGCCGCGGCATTGGCGCGCTCACCGTAGGGGCTGCGCACGCGTTCCTGATTGGCGCTAAATACACTCAGGCGCAGTACCTCGTCCTGCCAATCGCAGCGCAGCACCGCTGCGCGCTGTTTGCCACCACCCTGGCGTTGCGGTTCGAGTTCGTATTCGATGCCTTCATTGATGAGGTAGATCTCGACGCCCTTCTCATCATCGGTGAACAAATGCAGGTCGATATCGCCATAGCGCGCCGCAGTGCCGCGCAGCACCGGCCCGGCCAGATAGGGGCGGAATTCGGCCAGCGCCTGCATCGCATCCAGTGCCACAGCCCGCATTTCCTGAATGCGTTCGCGCTGCTCATCTTCCTGATACAGCGCCTGATAACTGCGCAGCGCCGCTTCGATTTCCTCGTTACCGGGCAGGGACTGACTGTCGGTGGCGCCCAGGCGTTTGGCGGCCTTGCGCTTGGCCTGCGCGTAGTCGTCCACGCCCTCCTCGGCCATGATGCGCGCCGCTGCGGCGGCCACATGCTGGCGCAGGCTGGTACGGGGCGGCGGGTAGTCTTTGCTCATAGCCTTGCTCTTGGGGCCGGGCGCTGCTTGGTTGATCGACGCATGATACACAGCGGGTCAGGCACAAACCCCGGGGCCGGAATAAACCCGCCGGGCAGCCACTACAATCGCGCCATGCATATTCACATTCTAGGAATCTGCGGCACCTTCATGGGTGGCATTGCGGTGCTGGCGCGTCAGGCTGGTCATCGTGTCACTGGTTGCGATGCCAATGTCTATCCCCCGATGAGCACCCAGCTCGAGCAGCAGGGCATCGAATTGATTTCCGGCTGGGACGCCTCGCAGCTGGCCATTGCCCCCGATCTTTGGGTTATCGGTAATGTCGTGACGCGCGGCAATCCGCTGATGGAGGCCATCCTCGATCGCGGCCTGCCCTACATCTCCGGGCCGCAGTGGCTGGCCGAGAACGTATTGCATCAGCGTTGGGTGCTGGCGGTGGCCGGCACGCACGGCAAGACCACCACCACGGCCATGCTGACCTGGATACTGGAAGCCACCGGCCGTCAGCCCGGTTTTCTGATTGGCGGCGTGCCAGAGAACTTTGGCGTTTCGGCGCGGCTGGGTGCGGCACCGTCCGCTGGCGCGCCGCAACCGCTATTCGTGATCGAAGCAGATGAATACGACACGGCGTTTTTCGACAAGCGTTCCAAGTTCGTTCACTACCGCCCGCGGACCGCGATCCTGAACAATCTCGAGTTCGATCATGCTGATATCTTCGCTGATCTTGCTGCGATCGAGACACAATTTCATCACTTCGTGCGCACTGTGCCAGGAACGGGCCGGATCGTCGTGCAGGCCGGTGGCCGGTCGCCGGGCGGTTCGGCCGACAGCGCGCTGGAGCGGGTACTGCGGCGTGGCGTATGGACTCCCGTGGAACGTTTCGGGAACCTATCGACTGCCGCTAACGCTGATTTAACTGCGCTTAATAGCCCTTTAAATACGGCTAACTCCACTCAACGGGTCGATGCCCCCCAAGGGGCCGATTGGCAGGCGAGTGCTGATGGCGCCGGCGGCAGTGCAGGCTTCGAGGTGCTGTTCCAGGGCGTAGCGCAGGGTTGGGTGCAATGGTCGCTCATGGGTGAGCACAATCGGCACAACGCCCTGGCCGCGATTGCTGCTGCACGTCATGTGGGTGTGTCGCCGTCCGAGGCGATTGCCGCGCTCGCCAGCTTTCGCAACGTCAAGCGTCGTATGGAATTGCGCGGAACGGTGCGTGAGATTGCGGTCTGGGACGACTTCGCGCACCACCCCACTGCCATCCAGACCACGCTCGAGGGCCTGCGTACCGCGTTGCCGGGTCGGCGCGTGCTGGCAGTGCTGGAGCCGCGCTCCAATACCATGAAGCTGGGCGTGATGAAGGCTGCCCTGCCCGATAGCCTGCGCAGCGCCGATGCGGTGTTCTGCTACACCGGCGGCCTGGGCTGGGATGTAGCGCAGGCGCTGGCACCGTTGGCTGACAAGCTGCATTGCGCCGACGATCTTGACCTATTGGTGGCGCAGATCGTCGCCAGTGCGCGACCCGGTGATCAGTTGCTGGTGATGTCCAATGGCGGCTTCGGCGGCATTCATGACAAGTTGCTGCGTGCGCTGTCTGTCACCCCGGGTGCAGCATGAGTTCGCTTGCTACGAATCACCTCGCTGCGGATCACCTTGCGGCGGATCAATTGACTTCGGCCGCACACCGCTGCCGGTTGATCTATCTGCACGGTTTCAATTCCGCACCGGCCTCGACCAAGGCCCGGCAGCTGCAGCAGTGGTTGCAGCAACAGGGCTTGCCGCAGGCCTGTGCCTGCCCGGCATTGCCGCATCTGCCGCAAGCTGCCATCGCTGTGGCCGAGCAGGCCATCGCCGCCGCGCGCAGCGAGGGCCTGCTGCCAACGCTGATTGGTTCTTCGCTTGGGGGGTACTACGCCACCTGGCTGGCCGAGCGGCATGACCTGCGTGCGGTGCTGATCAATCCGGCGGTCGATCCGCACATTGGTCTGCGGCCTTATCTTGGCCCGCAGCAAAACCTCTACACCGCCGAGACTTATCTGCTGGACGAGACGCATCTG
This sequence comes from uncultured beta proteobacterium, assembly GCA_903868285.1. Lineage (GTDB taxonomy): Bacteria > Pseudomonadota > Gammaproteobacteria > Burkholderiales > SG8-39 > CAIPUP01. The sequence continues at coordinate 5,486 of CAIPUP010000304.1, read as the reverse complement.
GCGCAATGGCAATCGCTGTGGGTGGAGCTGCCCACGCCCTCGCGGTACCTGCTGTTGCTGGAAACCGGCGACGAAGTCCTCGACTACCGCCAGGCGGTGGCGCGCTATGCCGGGGCGCAGCAAGTGGTGGTGCAAGGCGGTGATCACAGCCTGCGCAGCTTCGCGCAGCACCTGCCGGCGATCCTGCAATTTGCCAGCGCGGGTCTCGCCCCCGCCCAGGCCTAGATCACACCCACCGCACGCAGCTCATCCTTGACATAGGCGTAGACGATGGGTGCGGCGATCACACCGGCCAGGCCGAAAGCCGCCTCCATCAGCAGCATCGCCAACAGCAACTCCCAGGCGCGGGCATGGATGCGGTCGCCAATGATGCGGGCATTGAGAAAGTATTCCAGCTTGTGAATGAGCACCAGAAACACCAGCGAGCCCAGCGCCGCCTGCGGTGAGTGCGACAGGCTCACCACCACGATTACGGTGTTGGAAATCAGGTTGCCGATCACCGGGATAAGGCCTGCCAAAAAAGTCAATAAAATCATGGACTTAACGAATGGCAGCTGCACCCCTGACAGCGGTAGCAGCAAGGCCAGATAGAGCGCGGTAAACAGGCAGTTGAGGGCCGAGATGCGCACCTGCGCAAACACCACGCCGCGAAATGCTTCGGCCAGACGGCGGGCGCGCTCGACCAGTGCCTGCGTCAATGCGCCGCCGCCCGCCGAGGTCTGCGCTTCCTGCAGCGCCAGCATGGCGCCGATCACCATGCCAATCAGTACATGCGCCAGGCCCCGGCCGGTCTCCTTGCCGAGGTTTTGCAGCTCCAGTGCATGCTCGCGCAGCCAGTCGATGGCGGCCTGATGGATGCCTTCCGGTGCCGAGGGCAGGTGCTCACTCAGCCAGGGCGGCAGGCTGGCAATGATCTCGGCCATTCTCTGCAGCAGGCTGGGCAGGCTGCCGGCATCGCTGCGATAGAACGTCCACAGCCCGGCGGCGCTGGCGAACAAGCCGGCCAGCACCAGCGCGGTGAGCGCGCCCACCGCCAGCAGCTTGGCCTGACCGCCGAAGCGTCCGCGCAGCAGCCGCTTGGGCAGCCAGCGTAGCAGCCAGCCGGCCAGAATGTGCACCAGCTCGTACACCAGCAGCCCGGCCAATAGCGCCGGCAACAAGGCCAGTTTGAGACAGGCCAGCAAGGCCAGCGCCATCAGCAACCACGCCGCCTGCTGCATGCGCGCTTGCAAGGCCGAATCGGCTGTTGATGCGGGTTTCATTGCTTGCCTCGCTCGGTGATGGCTGGCGAGTGTTGTTCCTCGACCGTAATGCTGCGCGCCTCCGCACTGACAAAGCGCTGCCAGTAATCCGGTCGCGGCGCTTGTTCAGCGTAGCCCTGCAGTCGATCGGCGGCCAGACCGATCAGTGCACTGGCGTCCTGTTGCCGCTGCGCCAGATAGGCCGACAAGGCCTGCAGTGATTCACGCACGACGCGCGAGCCACCAGCCATCACGGCCGAGGTCATTTCCACCGCGCAGGCCCCGGCCAGCAAAAAACGCACGATGTCTTCACCGCTGCGTGCGCCATTGGTGGCAATCAAGGGCAGTTCCGGCCCGGCAGCCTTGCGTGTCATGGCCAGCCAGCGTGCCGTCAGCGCCAGCGCCCACGGACCGCCCAAAGCGGCGCTGGTGCCCAACAGCGGGGCCTGGGTTTCGATGTCCGGCACCATGCCAAGAAAGCGTCCCATCATGATCACGGCATCGGCGCCGCCTTGCTGCGCCGCCTGCGCCAGTGCCACTACATCCTCGCTCTGGCCGGTGAGCTTGATCCAAAGCGGTACGCCGATGGCTGCGCGCATGCGGCGCGTGATCTCCAGCACCCGGCTGGCGGCGCGCTCGGTGACGATGGCGCCGCGCGCTGCTTCCGGGCCGTGCGGCGCGCCGATATTGAGCTCCAGCACCCGCAGCCCCGCTGCCTCGATGCGCAGGGCGTAATCGATACAGGCATCCAGATCGGCCAGGATCAGGCTGGGAATGACATAGGCATCGCTGGCGGCGGCCTGCCGGTCGAGCTCGGCCACCATCGTCAGCCAGTCCTCGAAGCGTCCGGGAAACAGGCCCGAGCGGCAGAACAACTGCGCATCCGGTGGCGGCGAGAAGTCCCAGGGCAGCGGTTTCCAGGCCGCATCGAGCAGCACATAGTCGGTGCCATCGAGCTGCTTGCGAGCTGCCTCCGACTCGTTCACCGACTTGGCCACCACCGCAGCCGCGCCGGCTTGCAGCAGCGCCTGCATCCCCGCGGCAGTGATGGTGTGTTCCCCCGAGCCGCAGATCAGCGGATTCTTCAGGCGCAGTCCACCGACGCTGACATGGCAGCGCGGATCGTCGGTGCGAGGTGTTTCGGGCGGGCAGGATGTCGGCATGGGATCGTGATGAATGCGAGTAACGGGTTGAAAACAAGGCGGAAAAATCGGATGGTGACTGACAACCACCGCCATAATCGCACGCGCGACGAATTGTTAAGGAGAACCGAGATGTCCAAGGCAATGATGGTGAACTGGAACACCCTGGAGCGCGAGTTCGTGCGCAAAGGCATCGAGCGGGTGGGATTTCGCGGTGAGAACGTGATCATGGTGATGAACTGGGTCGAGCCCAACATCCAGGTCAATCCGCATCAGCATGATTTCGAACAGCTGGCGATCTGTGTGCAGGGCCGGCTCAACTATCACGTTGGTGACGAGGTGTTCGAGATGACCCCCGGTAGCATGATCCGCGTGCCGCCGCACACCGTCCACTATGCCGAGCCCGTCGGTGATGAGGTGGCGCTCAATCTGGATGTGTTCGCACCGATACGTGATGACTATGCCCATCTGGTGAAGTACCAGGAGGCTGATTTCGCCGAGCATGATGCGGCGCGCCGCAATCCGGCCAAGCCTGCAGCCTGAGTCACCACGGCAATGAGTGCCTCGTTTCGTGAGCAGGTGCGTGATCGTCAGCGCCTGACCGGTACCTTCTTCAAGACTGCCAGCTATCAATCGGTGGAAGTGCTGGCCGGCAGCGGCCTGGATTTCATCGTGCTCGATGCCGAGCACGCCCCGTTCGATCGCAATCAGCTCGATGTCTGCCTGATGGCGGCGCGTGCCGGGACCTATGGTCGAACGCCGATGCTGGCGCATTTCGAGGTCAGGTTTTAAACCAAGAGTTTTAAATCAGGAGCTTACATGTCACTTACCTTGATCGACCAGCCGCAGAAACTCAGCCCTGGTGCCTGGCGCAGCAGCAACCCCGGTCTGCCCGATCAGTTGCTGCGCGGTGCCGTGGATTTGCATTGCCACAGCGGGCCGTCGGTCATGCCGCGCTACTTCGATCACTACGAGGCCATGCAGGAGGCGTCATCGGCAGGTCTGCGCGCCATCCTGATCAAGGATCACTACTACTCGGCCACACCTGCCACCGAGCTGCTCAACAAGCACTTCAATCATCTGGGCGTGACCATGCTCTCGGGCGTGCCGCTGAATAACTCCACCGGCGGTTTGAACATCTATGCCGTCGAGCATGGCATCAAGCTCGGTGCGCGTCTGGTGTGGATGCCCACCTTCTCCTCGGCCAATCACATCAATGCGCACAAGAAGGATGCCGAGTTCAAGGACAAGTTTCCGCAGACCAAGAAAAAGATGCTCGATCCGGTGCCGCTCAGCATTCTGGATGCCAAGGGACACTTATTGCCCGAGGTCGGTCCCATTCTCGACATGATTGCCGAAAACGATGTGGTGCTGTCTTCGGGGCACCTGCATATCAGCGAGTGCTGGCCGCTGTTCGAGGAGGCTAAAAAGCGCGGCGTGAAGCGTCTGCTGTGTAACCACCCGTCATACGTGGTGGATGCCTCGCTCGATGACATCCGCCGTCTGGCCGGCATGGGTGTGTATTGCGAGCACTCGATGTGCATGTTCGTGCCGGGATCGAAGTTCCACTTCTATCAGCCCTCGGAACTGGACGCCATGATCAAGGCCGCCACGCCGGAGAAGACCATTCTTGGTTCCGATCTTGGCCAGATCGGCAATCCGCGACTGGTGGATGGCTTTCGCAATGTCATCGAGACCTGCCTCGACCTGGGCTACAGCGAGTCGCAGGTGCGCAGCATGGTCTCGGCCAATGCCGTGGCCCTGATGGGACTGTGAGGGATTGCTGTCGCGCAGGTTGCCGCGAAGGCACTGCTGCCGGTGTAAGGTAGCCGCCGGTCGAACAAGGACAGGAAAAACGCCATGCAGATGTCTGAAAAATTGCAGCACAGCAAGCCCAATGGCATGACCGATGCCGAGTGGGCGGCGCGGCTGGAACTGGCGGCGGCCTACCGGGTGTTTCATTTCCTGGGCTGGACCGAGCTGATCTTCAATCACATCACGCTGCGCGTGCCCGGCCCGGAGCGCCACTACCTGATCAATCCGTTCGGGTTGAACTATGAGGAAGTCACCGCCAGCAATCTGGTCAAGGTGGCGCTGGACGGGCAGATCATCGGCGACAGCCGCTGGGGTATCAACCGCGCCGGCTTTGTCATTCACAGCGCCATTCATGCCCATCGTGATGATGCCCATTGCGTCATGCATACCCACACGACCAGCGGCATCGCGGTGGCCTGCAAGCGCGACGGTCTGCGCGGCGATAACTTCTACAGCGCCATCGTCGTCAACGACCTGGCGTATCACGACTTCGAAGGCATCACGGTGCATGAGGACGAGCAGCCGCGGCTGGTGGCCAGTCTGGGTTCGCATCACGCCATGATTCTGCGCAACCACGGCTTGCTGAGTCTGGGTGCCAGTGTCGCCACCGCATTTCGTCGCTTGTGGCAGATGCAGCGCGCCTGTGATGTGCAGGTGCTGTCGGACAGCATGGCCGGCGAGAGCATCGTGCTCACGCCCGAGATTCAGCAGGCCAGCGGTCGCGCCACCATGTCGGTCGGTCCGGCCACCGGCATGGAGCAGATGATTTTCGACAGCATCCTGCGTCGCGCCGGCATTGCGTTGGACGATCTGGTCTGAGGCTTGTAGTACGCGATGGCGCGGGCGATTCTTCGAGCGATGGTTGGTGCCCGCCGCCTATAATGCGCGCCGCGATGGTGCTTCGAGCATCGCGCCATCAGTACCGTCCGCACCATCCGCACCACCTACTGCCGAGCCTTCGACCCTCCTATGCATCTCCTCTACGAAGACAACGGCGCCTTCAAGGTCGGCACCATCCTGGCCGACAACGACAGCGCGCTACAGGTCGAGGCCTTGCATGGCAAGCGTGCCAAGGTCAAAGCCAATGCGGTGCTATTGCGCTTTGAGCGTCCGGCACCGGGCGAGTTGCTGGCACAGGCCGAGGCAATGGCCGGTGACATCGATCTGGATTTCCTCTGGGAGTGCGCCGGCATCGAAGAGTTCGGCTTCGAGGATCTGACGCGCGAGTACGTCGGCCATGCGCCGGCTGCGGCCGAGGCCGCCGGCGTGCTGTTCAAGCTGCATGGCG
>CAIPUP010000303.1 GCA_903868285.1 uncultured beta proteobacterium | reverse complement strand
CCGCCCATCAGCCCGGTGAATTCACCGAAGCGGCCTTCGGGCTGGGTCCAGCCGGTGGGCATGATCTCGGCTTCGAGCACGATTTCGGCATCGGCGACATAGGGCAGGTCGATGGTCTCGCACGGTGCCAGATCGATGGCTGCGCCGCGCAGTCCGCCGGAGATGGCCAGCTCGTCCATGCCCATCGGGGCGCGATAGCCAGCGCCCATGATCTCCATCGGATGGGTGCCGATCGATACCGAGATCGGGCAGGGGCGGCCCTGCTCATAGGCGCGCTGTGCGAACAGTCGCATGTTATTGGGGGTAAGGATGTCGATGCCGGTGAGGTTGCGTTCCTTCACCATCAGGCGATAGATGCCGGCATTGGTGCCCAGCTCCGGGTCGCGCGAGATCACCACACCGGCAGTGATCATCGGACCGCCATCGAAAATCGATGACATCGGCACCGGCAGGCGGAACAGATCGACCTGATCGCCGGTGAGGATCACTTCCTTGGTGGGCGAGGTTTTGACATGGCGCGGGTTGATCGGGTTCTCGATGCCGCGCTGCAGTTTGTCTTCGATGTCGCGATAGGTGGTGCAGCCCAGCGACATGATGGCGCGCTTTTGGGTGCGGATGATGCCCGACACCACCGGCATGTTGTAACCAATCACGTTATGAAACATCAGCGCCTTGTCGGACTGATCGACCAGAGTCGCAATATGACGGCTGTCCACCGGCTGGTGCATGTCGATCAGTTCGCCTTCGGCGCGCAGGCGCTCGAGGAACTGGCGATAGTTCTCGGTGAACGGGGCTTCGGTCTTGGCGCTGGCGTTGTCGTGGCTCTGGGTCATGGGGCTTTTGGTCATGATTGCAATCTCTGTGTGACGGGTTGGTGTGACAGTCAGTTCAAATAAAAAATCGGCGTCGGATCATACCTGCCGTGATGCGGCGCGCTTGGACTTGCTGGCGCGTTTACTGCTGGTGCTCGGTGATGCGTTGGTTGCAGTGCTGCCCGCTGCGCCCGGCATGAAATGCAGCGGCAGGGCGGTGGTGTATTTGAGTTGTTCCATGGCAAACGATGAGCTGACATCAAACAGTTCGGCCGAGCGGATCAGTTTTTTGTACACCGCGTCATAGCCGGCGATGTCGGGTACCACCACCCGTAACAGATAGTCGACATCGCCACTCATGCGATAGAACTCCAGCACCTCGGGGATGGCCGAGACTGCCTTGGTGAAGCGCTCGGCCCAGGCCGCGCTGTGCTGATTGGTCTTGATGGCCACGAACACCGTCACTCCGGCGTTGAGCTGGGTCGGTTCGAGCAGCGCCACCCGTTTGCGGATCACGCCATCGGCTTCGAGCTTTTGTACCCGTCGCCAGCACGGCGTGGGGGATAGATGCACCCGTTCAGCCAGCGCATTGAGACCGATCGAGGCATCCTCCTGCAGCAGGCCGAGAATTTTCAGGTCGGTGGCATCCAAGGGAATAAATTCCTGTTAAACGGCTTAAGAAGAGAAAATATTCTCACAAAAACGGCTTATCTGGCAAATAAAGCAAAGCAATCTCCGCGCAGCACGGTTAGCATAGCGGCCTGAAAACCTTATCTGGGGGTCGATATGAAACTGTTCACCGAACACCCTGCATCGGTCGGCGAAAGCTACGGGCAGCACTTCAGCTCTGCCTTGTCCTTCAGTCTGGCCATGCTCGGTGCTGGATTGGCATGTCTGGTGCACGCGATTTTTCCGTTCTGGTGTGTCACCACCGGCTCGGATACGGTGCGTCGCCTGCATGCGCGCATGGTGACGCATCGCCATCGTGATCCGGCGCTGCATGCTGCTGACGACGGCACACCCGATCGCAACGGGTAAAATTCAAACACTCCCCACCCGGATTCCTCCTCGATGTACGACGCCCTGAAGCTGCAAGGTTTTGATCATGCCGTGGTCAATGTGCGTGATGGCATGGACGATGCGGTGCGGCGCTGGCAGCAATTTGGTTTCACCCTGACGCCGCGCGGCTTTCATTCCGCCGGCTCGATCAATCACCTGATGATGCTGGGCAGCGATTACATCGAGCTGTTGGGCTTTCCGCCCGGTGGCGAGAACGCCCGGCCGGAGTTGCGCGACCAGCCGGTCGGCCTGAATGGCCTGGTGCTGCGTCCCGAGGATGCCCAGGTGTTGCATGACGATCTGCGGGCACGCGGTGTGATGGTCAATCCGGTCGATCAGTTGTCGCGACCGATCGACACCGCGCAGGGGCCACGCGAAGTGCGCTTTGCCACCGTGCGTTTTCCTGCCGGGGGTGGCGTGGCCGGTGGCCGCTTGTATTTCTGTCAGCACCTCACGCCGGAGCTGGTGTGGCAGCCGCAGTGGCAGAGCCATGCCAATGGCGCTACAGCGGTGAAGTTCATCTCGGTGGTGGTGCCCGATCCCAAGGCCGAAGCTACGGTATATGCGCGCATCTTTGGCGATTCACAGGTTGAGGATCTTGGTTGGGGCATGCGCGTGCGCATGGGGCATGCCGCCGTGCTGCTTTGCACGCAGAAGGATTTTCAGGAACATTTTCCCGAGGCTGCGCTGGATTACGGCGCGCGTACCGCCTGCATGGCGGCGTTGACGGTGAAGGTGACATCTCTGGCTCGGGTGGCCGAGCTGCTGGCGCTCAACGGTGTGGTCCTGCATCCAGGCCCGAAATCGCTTTATGTGCCAGCCACGCTGGCGAACAATCTTGTGCTGGAGTTCACGCAATGAATGCGGTGTTTAGCAACCTGGGTGATCTGATCGACCGCAGCCGCAGTGCCGCCGATCTCGAGAAGCCCGCCATCATCGATCTGTCGCGCGGATTGCAAGGCCGCAGCGTCAGCTACCGCGAACTGGATGACATGGCAGCCCGTGTCGCTGGCTGGTTGAGCGGACGCGGCTATGCCCGCGGCGATCGGATTGCGGTGCTGGCCGCCAACTGCGTTGAATTTCTGGCCTGTTTTCACGGCATCCTGCGCGCTGGCCTGGTGGCGGTGCCGGTGAACTTCAAGTTTCCGCCCTCGACCATCGAGTATGTGTTGCGTGACTCCGGTGCCCGTATGGTGTTTTGCGACGCGGCGCGTCGCGATGCCGTGCCGGCCGATTTGCCGTCGGTTTGTTTTGATGCCGAGGCGAACCATGCTGCGTCGGGTGCTGCGTCCAAGGCGGCATCGAGTGCGGCATCGAACGCCGCGCTGCCCGCCTTGCCGCAGCTGCTGGCCAGCACCGCAGCCGGCTTTGCCAGCGTGGTGCCGGCGGCGGGTGAGACTGCGATGTATCTCTACACCTCCGGCTCCACCGGCAAGCCCAAGGGCGTGGTGCTGTCGCACCAGAGCCATCTGTGGGTGGCGCAAACCCGCCTGGCCGGCAAGGACTGGTCATCGCAGCGTCTGCTGGTAGCCGCGCCGCTCTATCACATGAATGCCCTGGCGCTGGCGCAGTTCGCCTCGCTGGCGCATGCCACGGTGGTGTTGCTGCCGCAATTCAATGCCCGCAGCTATATCGAGGCCATTGCGATACATCGCTGCACCTGGCTCACCTCGGTGCCGCCGATGATGGCGATGATGATGCGCGAGACCGATCTGATGCAGGCCACGGATTTTTCCTGTGTGCAGTTCATCCGCATGGGCTCGGCGCCGGTGACGCAGAGCCTGATCGATCAGCTGCGTGCTTATTTCCCCAAGGCCTCCATCCTCAATGGCTATGGCACGACCGAAGCCGGCCCGGTGGTGTTCGGTCCGCATCCGAAGGGCGTGGCGCAACCTGAGTTGTCGGTGGGCTATCCGCATCCGCAGGTGAGCCTGCGCATCCAGGGCGGTGGTGACGAGGGCGTGCTGGAGATGAAGAGCCCGGCCAATATGGACGGCTATCACAACCTGCCTGAACTCACGCGCAAGGTCATGACTGCTGACGGTTACTACGTCACCGGCGATGTATTCCGGCGTGATGCCGATGGCTTCCATTACTTCGTCGGTCGCACCGATGACATGTTCGTCTCGGGTGCGGAGAACCTCTACCCGGGTGAGATCGAGAAAATGCTCGAGCGCCATGCTGCGGTGGAGCAGGCCTGTGTAGTGCCGGTGCCCGACGACATCAAGGGCACCAAGCCGGTGGCCTTCATCGTGCTCAAGGCCGGGGCCGACGCCACCGAGCAGCAGATCAAGGATCATGCGCTGGCGCATGCACCGGCCTATGCCCATCCGCGCCGGGTGTGGTTTGTGCGCGAGATGCCGCTCTCGGGCACCAACAAAATTGAACGCAAGACCACGCTGCAGATGGCGTTGGACCGGCTGGCGGTAGAAGGACCGCTGGCCTGAGTGATTGCGGTAACGCTGCAAACCTTTCCCCCCGATTTTTGAACAGGAGATGACGATGAAAGCATTGGTGTTGCGTGAGCATGGTGGACTGGAAAACCTCAAGGTGGTGCATGACCACCCGATGCCGGTGGCAAAGGAGGGCTGGGTGGTGATCCGTGTACGCGCCTCGTCCTTCAACTACCACGATGTGTTCACGGTCAAGGGCATGCCCGGCATCAAGGTGCCGCTGCCAGTGGTGATCGGCCTGGACATGGCCGGCGACATCCATGAGGTGGGTGCTGGCGTCACCGGCTGGAAGGTCGGCGATCGTGTGCTGGTCAATCCGCTCAACAAGAAAATCGGCTTGCAGGGCGAAATGCTCGATGGTGGCATGGCCGAATACTGTGCCGTGTCGGCCGAGCAGCTGATCCGCATGCCCGATGCAGTGAGCTATGAAGACGCCTCGGCCCTGCCGGTGGCCTATGGCACGGCACATCGCATGTTCGTCACGCACAACACCATCAAGGCCGGTGACAAGGTGCTGATCCTGGGGGCTTCCGGTGGCGTGGGTACCGGTTGCGTAATCCTGGCCAAGCGCATGGGCTGCGAGGTGATTGCCTGTGCCTCCTCCGATGACAAGCTCAAGCGTCTGAAGGAAATGGGTGCCGACCATGTGGTGAATTACAAGGATGTCGATTGGTCGAAGTGGGCCATCGAGAAGTACGGCAAGCCGCAGCGTCGCAACTATGAAGGCGGTGTCGACTGCGTGGTCAACTTCACCGGCGGTGATACCTGGCTGCCTTCGCTCAAGTGCGTCAAGCGCGGCGGCTCGATCCTGGTCTGCGGCGCGACGGCTGGCCATGATCCGAAGGAAGACCTGCGCTACATCTGGAGCTTCGAGCTGAAGGTGATCGGCTCCAACAGCTTCTACGACGACAACCTGAAGGCGCTGATGGACATGATCAGCCGTGGTGACATCAAGCCGGCCATCGACAAGGTACTGCCGCTGGAGCAGGCCGCTGAAGGTCTGCGACTGATCCAGGACCGGGAAGTGATCGGCAAGATCGTGGTTACCCCCTGAGTTCTTCCGGCCCCAAGCTTCCGGCCCCAGGCTTCCGGCCCCAGGCTTCCGTCTCCAGGGAAAGTAATGTAAGTTTTTGATTTTAAAGGATATTTTATGAGCGAAGAAAAGCTTACCGTAGAGCGTGTACAGCAGATGATCACGCGCGGTCCGTACCACCAGTGGCTGGGCCTGAAGGTACTGGCGCTGGGCGAGGACTCGATCGAGATCAGTGCCACCTGGCGCGAGGAGTGGGTGGTCAATCCGGATCGTCGCTACACCCATGGTGGCGTGCTGGCGGCACTGGTGGATCTCACTGCCGACTGGGCACTGGTGTCGAAGATGGGCCGTCCGGCACCGACCGTCGACATGCGTGTCGACTATCACCGTGCCGCCATGCCGGGTGACCTCACTGCCAAGGGCCGCATCGTCAAGTACGGCAGCCAGTTCTCGGTGTGCGAGGCCCAGGTCTATGACAAGGACGGCCAGCTGGTGGCCAGCGGCCGCGGTACCTACTTCACCGCACCGCCGCCACCGCCCAAGCCCGCTGCGGCCTGAGCGTTCTGGTCCACATGCTGCGGGTACGCGGCCTGATCAAGTCCTTTCCCACGTCCACGGCGCGGGACGGGGCGGATCAGGCCGCTTTTTTATCGGGAGCAGCTCGTCGCCGTGTGGTGAACGCGGTCGATCTCGATCTGGCCGCTGGCGACTATGTCGCCATCATGGGCGAGTCGGGTACCGGCAAGTCGACGCTGCTGAATCTGCTGGCCGGACTGGAGTTGCCTGACGCGGGCGAGATCGCCGTCGCCGGGCAGTCGCTGGCAACGCTCGATGATGACGCCCTGACGCGCCTGCGTCGGCGCAGCATGGGCTTCGTGTTTCAGGCCTTTCATGTGTTGCCCTATCTCAGTGTGGCCGACAACGTTGCCTTGCCCTTGCGACTGAACGATGTGCCAGTGCCGGAAATCGCGCCACGGGTGCAGGTCATGTTGCAGGCGGTGGGGCTGGGGGAGCGTGGTGGCAGTCGGCCCTCCGAGCTCTCGGGTGGCGAGTTGCAGCGGGTGGCGATTGCGCGCGCGCTGGTGCACCGGCCGACGCTGGTGCTGGCCGATGAGCCCACCGGCAACCTCGATCCGCACACGGCAGCGCAGGTGTTGCAGCTGCTGCGCCATTCGATCAAGCGCGAGGGCGCGGCCGGCATTCTGGTGACGCATTCGCCCGAGGCCGCAGCCAGTGCCGACCGGGTGTTGATTCTCAAGGCTGAAGGATTGTTCGAGCGCTCGACATGAAGTCGGGCGCTGGCCAAGCCCGATCCGGCGGCAGGCAGTTGCTGTCCCTGCTGGCCATCGCGCTGGGTGTGGCCATGGGCTATGCCATCCAGCTCATCAATACCGTGGCCATCGCCGAGATGACCCAGGCCGCGCAGGCGATGTCGGGCGAGGCCGATCTGGTGTTGCGTGGCGCCAGCGAAGGCTTCGATGAAACGCTGTATCCGCTGCTGGCAAAGCGGCCGGAAGTGGCGCTGGCCAGCCCGGTGGTGGAGTTCGAGTTCCGTCTGGCACCGCAGGCGGAGCCGTCGCGCAGCGGCGGCGCTGGTGTGGTGGTGCGTGGTGGTGTGCTGCCGGTGCAGGGCGTGGATATGTTCCGCGCCGCCGCGCTGCAGCCGATGCTGGCGGCGCTGTCCTCGCCCGGCGGCGATGGACTGGATGTGTTGCGCCCCGCACAGGTGTTTTTGTCGCAGTCTGCCGCCGACTGGCTGGGGCTGCAGGCTGGTGAGACGCTGCAGGTACAGCGTGGCTTGCGCACCTTCTCGCTGCGGGTGGCAGGCCTGTTGCCGGCTGAGGTGTTCCGCCAGCGCATCGCGGTGATGGACATCGCTGCCGCCCAGGATTTTCTGGCGCTGGAATCGGAATCGACCCCGCCTGAGACGCAATCCGGTCGGCTGCAGCGCATCGATCTGCGCCTGCGCAGCGGTATCGCGGTCGAGGCCTTCAAGTCGCGCATGCAGCCGCTCTTGCCCGAGGGCGTATGGCTGGAGTTGCCGCAAAGCGGTGCCGAACGGGTGAGCGGCTTGTCGCGCTCGTACCGGGTGAATCTGAACGTGCTGGCACTGGTGGCGTTGTTCACCGGTGGCCTGCTGGTGTTTTCCTCGCAGGTGCTGTCGGTGGTGCGGCGACGGGCGCAGTTCGCCTTGCTGCGGGTGCTGGGCATGACCCGGCGCGAACTGGCGCGGCTGGTGTTGTTCGAAGCATTGCGTCTGGGCGCTGCGGGTGCGGCGCTGGGCCTGCTGCTGGGCTATCTGCTGGCCAGTGCGCTGATCGCGCGCTTTGGTGCCGATCTGGGGGCCGGGCATTTCAATGGCCTGTTGCCACAGTTGCAAATCGAACCCTGGGCGGCGCTGTTGTTCTTTGCGCTGGGTGTGCTGGTGAGCGTGCTGGGCAGTATTGCCCCGGCCATGGAAGCGGCAGCCGCAGCGCCGGCGCGGGCCCTGCGCGCTGGTAGCGAGCAGGCTGTGTTCCTGCGCCTGGCACCGCCCTGGCCTGGCTTGCTGTTGGTGGGTGTGGGCGCGCTGCTGACGCAGGCCCCGCCCTGGAACGGCTTGCCGCTGCCGGGTTACATCGCCATTGCGCTGTTGTTGGTAGGCAGCATTCTGCTGATGCCGCGTCTGGCACTGTTGCTGTTTGGAGCATTGCAGCGGCGCGTTGGCAATATGCAGCATGCAGCGCCTGCACCACGCGCTATTGCCAGCCCGACCTGGCTGGCCTTGCAGCAGCTGGCCGGCGCGCCCGGTCAGGCCATGCTCAGCCTGGCTTCTATCGTGGCCAGTGTGTCGCTGATGGTATCGATGGCCATCATGGTGGCCTCGTTTCGTACCTCGCTGGAACACTGGCTGGATCAGATTCTGCCGGCCGATCTGTATTTGCGTACCGGTAGCGCGGGTGACAGCGCATTTCTTTCGCCGGCGGTGCAGCGTCAGATGGCCGGTCTGCCCGGCCTGCAGCGGGTGGAGTTTCTGCACAGCCAGCGCTTGTTGATCGATCCGCTGCAACCGGCGCTGCTGTTGCTGGCACGCGATGTCGAGCCCGGGCAGATGGCGCAGGTGTTGCCGGTGATGCAGAGCCTTCCATCGCTGCAGCAACAGCAGGCAGCGCAGTCGAACCAGATCGCGCTGTGGGCCAGTGAAGCGGTGGCCGAGCGCTACCAGTGGCAACCCGGCCGGCAGCTGCAGTTGCCGCTGTTTCCCGGGCAGCAGTTCTATATCGCCGGGGTGTGGCGCGATTACGCCCGGCAGCAGGGCGCGCTGCTGATGGCGCGAGCTGACTGGTTACGCCTGGGGGGTGATGCCAGCGCCAGCGAGGCCGGCTTCTGGCTGACACCGGGCGCGTCGCTTACGCAATTGCGCCAGTCATTGCAGGACCTGCCGGGGGCGGCAGCACTGGACATCGCTGCGCCGGGGGAAATCCGCGCTGCCTCGCTGGCGATTTTCGATCGCACCTTCGCGGTGACCTATGCGCTGGAGGCCGTGGCGGTGCTGCTCGGTCTGGCCGGCCTCTCGGCCAGCTTCGGCGCGCTGGTGCTGGCGCGCCGGCGCGAGTTCGGCATGCTGCGCCATATCGGCATGACGCGGCGGCAGATCAGCGCCATGCTGGCGCGGGAAGGGCTGCTGGTGTCGGCGCTCGGCCTGAGCGTGGGTTTGCTATTGGGTTGGCTGATCAGTCTGGTGCTGATCCATGTCGTGAACCGGCAGTCCTTCCAATGGAGCATGGAGGTCTATCTGCCCTGGGGCAATCTGCTGTTGTTCGCGCTCAGCCTGCTGATCCTGGCAACGCTCACGGCGGTACTCAGCGGTCGCCAGGCCATGACCGGCGATGCGGTGCGGGCGGTACGCGAGGACTGGTAGATTGTGAATCCTGCCACAGTGATGGCGGGCGCAAACAAGGCACAATACCGAAGCGTTTATCCAAGAGGAGGAAACCCGCATGTTTGCTTTGATTCGTGGTCTTTTGTATTCGTCTGTTCCAAGTGGTCTGCTCAGCGGACTGGGGCTGATGGCCATCATGATGGCCATCGGCAGTTCAGGTGCATGGGCGCAAGCCTTCCCTAACAAGCCGCTGCGGCTGGTGATTCCGTTCACTACTGGTGGTGGCAATGACATCGTGGCGCGCATTGTGGCGGCCAAGATGTCTGACGGCCTGGGTCAGCCGGTGGTGGTGGAGAACCGCCCGGGTGCGCAGGGCATCATCGCGGTGGAGAACGTCGCCAAGTCGGCACCGGATGGCCATTCCATCCTGATGGGACCGAGCGGCCCGATGTCGATCAACCCGGCCATCTACGCCAAGCTGCCCTACAACACCCTGCGTGACTTTCAACCCATCAGCATGATCGGATCGTTCCCGCTGATCCTGGTGGTGAACCCGTCCACCAGTGTGCGCAGCGTGAAAGATCTGGTGGAGTTCGCGCGTGCCAACCCCAGCAAGATCAACTACGGCTCGACCGCAGCGACGTTTCAGCTCTCGAGCGAATTGTTCAACCTGCAGACCGGCACGCGCTTTCAGCACATTCCGTACAAGGGCAGTGGCGACATGGTCAATGCGGTGATGTCGGGTGAGATCACCATGGCGCTGGCCGATCCGCCACCGTCTGCCGGGCCGCTCAAGGGCGGCAAGATCCGCGGCCTGGCCATCACTGCTTCGGCGCGTCATCCGTCCTGGCCCGATCTGCCAACCCTGGCCGAAGCCGGTGTGCCGGGCATGGACATCACCATCTGGATGGGCTTGTTCGTACCCACGGGTACCCCGACTGCCATCGTCACCCGCTTGCATCAGGAACTGGTGCGGGTGCTGGCGCTGCCAGATGTGCGCGAGCGCATGGCCGGTCTTGGCGTCGACCCTTCCGGCATGTCGCCAGAGGATTTCACCAAGCGTGTGGCGGCAGACATTGCGCGCTGGACGCGTGTGGCGCGTGAAGCGAATGTGAAGGCCGAGTGATTGTCGGCGCTGTGCCTGTTTTGCATCGTTTGCAGGCCAGGTATCGGCCGCTGATCGCGTGCTTGTGCTGTCTGGCTGCTGTGCTCGGCCTGCTGCTACCGGGTTTTAGTCAGTCTCAAAGTACCGCGACAGCGGTCGGTAACAAAGCGGTTGCCCCGGTCTACGCCAAGGTTGTGCCGGGGCAGCTGTTGCAGTTCCCGCGCGATCACGGTAGTCACCCCGACTTTCGTACCGAGTGGTGGTATGTCACTGGCTGGCTGACCTTGCCCGACGGCGGT